>JAFTDT010000074.1 GCA_017453985.1 Clostridia bacterium | reverse complement strand
GACTGCACCACCGGGCCAAATGATGGTGGGAACAACAGGGCTCGAACCTGTGACCCCATGCTTGTAAGGCATGTGCTCTCCCAGCTGAGCTATGCTCCCTAATCCGCAACGGCAAGAGTTATTATATCTGTTTTTGCTCTGCCTGTCAATAGTTATTTTTCTTTTTTTTATTTTTTTTGCAAAGCGCGGATATCCTCCTCCGTAAAAGAGTATATCTTATCGCAGAACTGGCAGGTCACCGTCACGGTCTCTCCCGCCTCGCACAGCTTTTCCAGCTCCTCGCGTCCGAGGCTTACGAGCGCGTTCGTCACCCGCTCGCGGCTGCACTTGCACTCGTAGGCTATCTCGTGGCTTTCCAGTATGCGGTACTTTATATCCCCCATCAGCGCCGCTATCACCGCCTCGATGTCGCTGCCGCTCTCAAGCTGCTCAGTCACGCTGCGGCACGCCATCGCCTGCCGCTCAAGGCGCTCCGCCAGCTCCTCCGGCGCGCCGGGCAGAAGCTGCACGATATATCCGCCCGCGCACTTTACGCTCTGGTCGGTGTCCACCCGCACGCCGAGCGCGCAGAGCGTGGCGATCTGCTCGCTTATTGCGTAATAGGCGGCGACATCCTCGGCTAT
This sequence comes from Clostridia bacterium, assembly GCA_017453985.1. Taxonomy (GTDB): domain Bacteria; phylum Bacillota; class Clostridia; order Oscillospirales; family Butyricicoccaceae; genus RGIG3726. The sequence continues at coordinate 6,584 of JAFTDT010000074.1, read as the reverse complement.
CTCGCCGCTGACCAGCTCCACCTTGCCGGTAAACGGCTCTCTGCCGCCGGCGTCCTTTATCACGGTCAGCACGCCGTCCGTTCCCACGCCGCCGCCGACATCCAGCTTGCCGTCGGCACGGTTCGGCAGCAGCGCCGCCGGATTTTGCAGATAGCCGCGCACATTGCCGCGGCTGTCCGCCACGGCGCATATCGCACCCAAGGTACCGCCGCCGCGTATCTGTAAAGTTACCGAGCCTTCCTCATTTTTCAGCTCGTCGCCCATCATGGAGCACGCCATCAGGCTGCGCCCCAGCGCCGCCGTGGCGAGCGGCAGCGTCATATGTATCTCCCGCATGCGCTCCACCGTGTCCCGCGCCTGCACCGCACATATCTTTATAAACCCGTCTTCGGAAATGCCTCTTATCAGATGATCTTTCATATTTTTATTCCTTTTCGGCGGCAAAAAGCAGCCGTCCTTTCTCCTCTTTTATCCTTTTGCGGCTGAGCCCGCTGTAAATGCCCTTTACTTTAAAGCCCGCTTTTTTCAGCTCCTTCACCAGCAGCTCTGCCGGATATGCCCGCTGATAATGCAGCTCTGTACGGCGGCGGTACATGCCGCCGCTTTTCTCAAAAATATCCACCCGATGCTCCGCGGCGCGTCCGCGTCCCTCGCAGCCGTACTGCCAGACGCAATACATATCCTCGCTCTCGTACAGGCTGACCGTGCCCGCCATCTCGCGGAACATCGCCTCTGATTTAACGTCGAAGATGAACAGCCCGCCGCGCTCCATAAAAAGGCTCACGCGGCGCAGCGCCTGCCGCAGATCGGCAAGCGTAATGAGATAATTCAGACTGTCCATGCAGCACACCGCCGCCTGCACCGTTCCGTACAAATCAAGCTCGCACATATCCTGACAGACGAACACCGGCGGCACCGGCAGCGCCGCGCACTTTTCCGCTGCGGCGGAGAGCATGCCCTGCGAGCTGTCGCAGCATATCATCTCATATCCCTTTTGACTGAGCAGATATGCCAGACTGCCCGTGCCGCAGCCAAGCTCCAGCACGAGCTGCACGGGCAGGCGGCTCTTTTTCAGCATGCCATCTATTCTGCGGGCAAAGCCCTCGTAATCCGTATCCTCCATCAGCCGGTCATATACTCCGGCAAGCGCGGTGTACTGTTCCACCCATGCATCTCTCCGCATCATAAAATAAATTGCGATATTTTTTGAAAAAAACTCTTGAAATGCCAAGTTTATTGTGTTATCATACTTCTTGCACGACCGGGTGTGGCGCAGATTGGTAGCGCGCTTGACTGGGGGTCAAGAGGCCGCAGGTTCAAGTCCTGTCACTCGGACCATGCAAAAGGCTCGATTTCTTCGGATTTCGGGTCTTTTTTGTTACTTTTTTGGGACTTTGGACGCGCTGCAAAACGTGAGTTCTAACAAAAGTTCTAACAAAAGTTCTAACAAAGCTTCGCTGTGAGCTTACGGGCGCGGCTCGGACAGCATTCCGTTTAATACATCCGATGTATATTTTTTCGTTTCAAACGCCAAGCGTCCGCTTCCAATCACGGCGATTGTACAAAATGCGCCTCAGCTCCATGACGTTTTCAATAACTACATAGAATACCGTGAAGTTTCTCACCCGTATTCTGTAATATGGGTACTTCCGTTCCCTGCTGCTCGGATACGCTTCGAAGGACTCTGCTATCGGGAGGCGCGCCTGCACCGCTCTCTCCACCTCGTCCACCAGCCGTTCCGCCGCGGCAGGATTGTTCAGCCTGTGTGCAATATAATCTACTATTTCTTTAAAATCCTCTTCAAACAGCGGGAGCACGCGAAGCTCATACTTCTTTTCGCTCATGAATGCGTTTCCTCATACGCCCGAATACTTCATCGGCAGGATATCTCTCATCGCTTACGTCGGCGGCATACTCCGCCTCATCCAGCTTTATCTCTATGTCTCCGGTAAGCTCGGAATACTTCTCCAGACTCATTACCACCATAGAACCGTATCCATTCTTGGTCAAAAAAACAGGCTGATCGTTTTTCAGCACTATCTCCTCTATCTCCGGATATTTATTGCGAAGATCCGATACAGGACGAATGTTCACCATAGCGCACCTCCTTTTTATCATAACTTTATCATAATTTTATCATTTGGTCAAGTCATATATTCATCTTGATAAATCCGCGCAGTTAATGTACAATGGTTTTATTATCGTAAAAGGAGATGCTGTCATGGCTAAGCGAGATTATTCCATTCCCATGCATCAGCTCATCAACGAGTTTTCTCTCGATATCGCCTACGGACCGGAGGGCTTTCTTGAGCTGCCGATATCCAGCGACGTCGTTAACCGCCCCGCGCTGCCGCTGACGGGGTACTTTGAGTATTTTTCCAGCGACAATATACAGATCATCGGCAACGCCGAGCATCGGTATTTGGAGGACCTCAACGGCTTTGAGCGGCTGAAGCGATTTGACGCGCTCTTTGCCACTGGCATACCGCTGCTGATATTCACCCGCGGGCTGGAGCCCTTTGCCGAATGCATGGAGGCGGCGGAAAAGCACGGCGTCACCGTCGCCCGCACTCAGGCAAAGACCGCCAATTTCATCGCGGCGCTCACCGCCTCGCTCAACGTGTCTCTCGGTCCGCGCACCACCATACACGGCGTGCTGGTGGAGGTGTACGGCGAGGGAATTCTGCTGCTGGGCGACAGCGGCATCGGCAAGAGCGAGACCGCCGTGGAGCTGATAAAGCGCGGGCACCGTCTCGTCGCCGACGACGCCGTGGAGATAAAGCGCGTTTCCGCCATCAGTCTCGTCGGCAGCGCGCCGGAGATGATACGCTACTTTTTGGAGCTGCGCGGCATCGGCATCATCGACGTGCGGCGCATCTTCGGCATGGGCGCGGTCAAGCCCACCGAAAAAATAGAGCTGGTGATAAATCTGGAGAAATGGGATCCAAACAAGGCGTATAACCGCCTCGGCGACGACGACAGCCAGACCACCACCATACTCGATATCAAGATTCCGTCCATCGACATACCCGTGCGCACCGGCCGCAATCTCGCCGTTATAATCGAGGTGGCGGCGATGAACCACCGCAACAAAAAGATGGGGCACAACGCCGCCAAAGAGCTTTCGGACAAGCTGTATGCCTCCATGGTGGCGGAGCAGGAGAGCAAAAACAAGAGCAATTAAAATATGCTGCGGAGCGTCGGCAGGTCATAGTCCTGTATCAGCTCCACGTAGAATATCAGCTCTGCCACCGCGGCGCGATATTCGTCCTCGGTATTTTCACGGTCAAAGGCTTCAGCCTGGCGAAAGCAGGCTGAAGCCCTGTCTGTTTTATCGTGGTTCAGCACCAGCGAAAAATACGTCCGCTCGCGCTCCCACACCGTCTTTGCCTCGCTCAGCAGCGCCGTGCGCTCCTCCTCTGCTGCGGCGAGCGACGCCCGCAGCAGCATGCAGGTCTCGCGGCAGATGCGCTCGGTCTTTTGATTGAGCTGCACCCCCGCCAATAGTATCGCCGCTATCAGCAGCGCCGAGATCATCACTCTCCACTGCACCGTCAGCTCTCCTTTCCGAAATATATCACCTCGCCGTTTTTATCGGCGCAAAGCAGAAACACCTGCGACACGTGCTCCGCGCCGTGCTCGCGCAGCACCGAGCTCAGCCATTCTCTGCTTCTGTCCAGCTCCGCCAGCGACTCCCTCATCAGGCAGCCGTCGGCTATCACCATGATGAAAGGCTCGTCTTCTCCGGCATCCAGCGCCAGCGCCTTGTGCGTTGCCGGCGAGTCGGCGGTATTGAGCATCACGCTGAGCTGTCCGTTGGTCTCCACCTGCGCATGGCGCACCTGCCGCAAATCGAATATCCCCTTGAGGCGCAGATCCTCCATTACGTCGTCCAGCGTCAGCCGCAGTCTTTTCAGCGCCTTTTGGTCTATCTCTCCCTTGTTGATGACACGCAGCGGCTTGCCTGTCAGCAGACGGCGAAAGGCAAGGCTGTGCATGGAGAGGAAGGATATCACCACCTCCGCCGCCACCAGCGTCAGTATCGGTATCAGCCCATGAGCTATAGGTATGTCCACGTCCTGCATCGGCACCGAGGCGACGGCGGATATCAGTATCGTTATCACCAGCTCCGTGGGCTGCATCTCGCCCACCTGCCGCTTGCCCATCAGCCGCACCGCAACGATTATGCCGATATAAAGTATCAGCGTGCGTATAAACGGCACTATCATAATAAAAACCCCCGCCGATATCACTTTTACAGTGTTATTGTGTGGGAGTTTTTGCATTTTATTCCGTTTTCTCTCCGTAACTCAGGCTCAGCTCGCCGTCCCTTATCTCCAGCACCGCGTATGCTTCGGCGCTCTCGAACAAACTGCCGGGGCATAGAATGAGGGAGTCGCCGCAGCGTTCCTCATATTGTCGATGCGTGTGTCCGTACAGCACGGCGTCATGTCCCTCGCACATCGCCCGCAGCTCGCTCAGCCCGCGCTTTACATTATAGTAATGTCCGTGCGTCATGAATATGCGCTTCCCCGCCAGCTCTATGCTGCGCGAGGGCGGCAGCGACGAGCCGATATCGCAGTTGCCGCATACCGCGTATACCTCCGGCAGCGGTATATCCTGCCGATAGATGTCCCTCTCTCCGTCGCCCAAGAACAGCAGCGCGTCCGGGCGCTCGCGCAGCAGCATGCCTTCTATGCGCTCGTATCTCCCGTGCGAATCGGAGCAAACACAAATTTTCATATATTTTTCCTTTCCCGTCACTTTGGCGTTATTTCGCTCATATAATGTAGTGTAAAAAGGAGGTATGCCTATGCCCGGCGATATGGATAACATCGCAAGGAATTTCATGACTTCACCACAAGGCATCAAGATGATACGCGGACTCGACCAATTCAACACCCTGCTGTCCTCCGAAAACGGCAGACAGCTCCTCGCCATGCTCGGCGGCGGAGGCGGCGATGCGCTCAAGTCTGCCGCCTCCGCGGCGTCGGTGGCGCCTAAGGACCGCGGACGCGCGCTGATATCCAGCCTGCTCGCCTCCAAGGAGGGCGCGGCGCTGGCGTCGAAGATAATCGAGCTGCTGGGAGTGTGACGCGCCATGCCGGCACCGGACGAACTGCTGAAAAACGGCGCCCCTGACGGCGACCGCCTGCAGCAGATAATGGCTCTGGCGGCGGCGATGTCGGGACGCTCCGGCGCGGCAGGCGGCGGCGCGCAAAGCACGGTCAATCCCTCTGCCGCTCAGACCGACGGCGGCGCGCAGAACGCCGCCGCATCACCCTTCGGCAGCTCCAAGCTCGCTGAGGCGCTGCCAATACTCATGCAAGCGTTTTCCGGCAGCGGCGACTTTGTCGATGCGGACAGGGTAAATTTGGTAAAGGCAATGCGCCCGTACATATCCGCCGAACGCGCAGGCAGCATGGACCGCGCAATACGCATGGCAAACATGGCAAAAGCGGCGCAGACGGCACTGGGAATACTGGGGAGATGACCGCCTATGTACAACCGATATCTGAAGACCGGAGAGCTTGAGCAGCTTTTGAAAGCGGCGGAGAACGGGGGCGCGGAGAGCGCCTCCCCCTCTCCCCGCACGGAAAACGAACCGCGCCGGCAGCCGGGCGCGGAAGCAAGCGGCAAAAGCCAGCCGCGGCAGTCCGGCGCGCTGAAAAATCTGCTCGGCGGGCTGAAGCTGCCGGAGCTGAACTCCGACACGCTTCTCCTGCTCGTGCTGGTCTATTTTCTCATTGCCGACGAGGGCGAAAACATCAGCGACACACTGCTGATAATCGGCGTTTTACTGCTTCTCGGCTTCTGATGCGCTCATGAGCTTTGCGCAGAGCGGCATCAGAAGCCCTCCGGCAGAATTGCCCAGCGTCATCACCGCTAGATATCCGAGCGCGCGGAGCGACCACGCTCCCGCCGCCGTGAAGTAAAACATATTTGCCACGCAATGCTCAAAGCCGCAGAGTATAAAAACGGACACGCCCAAAAACAGTCCCAGATACTTCCCCAGCTCGTGGCGGCAGCTCCTGTAAGTCTCCACCGCGATATACATCAGCATGCCGCAAAGCAGCGAGAGTATGAATATGCTCGCCAGCCCGTCCGCCAGCTTTGCCGCGCACAGCTCCGCCGCCCGCGCCGCCAGCGCCTCACCTGCCCTCGTGTGGCGGACAAGCATGCCCGCAAGCGCGGTTCCGGCGAGATTGCCGAGCCATATCAGCGCCAGCTCCGGCAGATAGCGCATGCCGCGCTGCGGAAGCTGCCCGACCTTGCCGGTGAAAAGCTCCAGCCCGAAGCTGACTATCGTGAAAAGTCCGACGGTAAACAGCAGCGCCCCCGCCAGTCTGCTTTCCAGCGAGAGGAACACCGTCCCGCCTATCCCGATGCATATGCCCGCCAGCACGGCGTTTACAATCACTCGTATTTTTTTCATGATCTATTCCCTCATTCCGGCTGCGCGCCGTTGGGCAGCAGGAGCTTTTCCGCATCCACCGTGCCCACCGCCAGCTCCGTCACGTTCATCTCATAATGCAGCGTCCCGTCTGCCGCACGGTCGCCGGCTCTCACCAGCAGCCCGGAAG
>JAFTDT010000073.1 GCA_017453985.1 Clostridia bacterium | reverse complement strand
GAAAAGGCGGCGGCAATATACCAGGGCAAGGCGGAGATATCCATGTGCCTGCCGTTTCTCAAGGCCAAGGCGGAGAACTTCTCCGACGCCATAGTAAAAAACAGCCCCAACGCGCTGATCGTGCTTAACGACAAGCTGGAGGTGCAGCAGCTCAATTCCGCCGCGCTGGAGCTGATGAATCTGCGCTCGGCGTCCGACGTGCTGGGCGACCAGGTGATACGCATACTCGACCCCGCCGTTTTCGCAAAGGTAAGCCAGAGCGGCAGAGGCATATACAACGAGCGCGCATATCTTGCGGAATACAAGAGGTACGTGGAGCAGACGGTGGTGCCCGCCGAGGATGGGCGCATACTTCTTTGCATCATGCGCGATATCACGCACGAGGAGGACGAGCGCAGCAAAAAGGAAGAAATCAGCCGCCAAACCATAGAGGTGGCAGACCGAGTGGTGGACAAGCAAATGCGGATAGTGCAGGAGATAGCCTCGCTGCTGGGCGAAACGGCGGCGGAGACCAAGATCGCGCTGACAAAGCTGAAGGAGTCAATAGCCGATGAATGATTTGTGCGCCGATATCGGATATAAGAGCATCAACCACGTGGGCGAGCAGCTGTGCGGTGACCACGTGGACGTCGTGGAGCAGGACGGAGACTCCGCCGTGGTCGTGCTGGCGGATGGGCTGGGCAGCGGGGTGAAGGCGAGCATACTCTCCACGCTGACCTCGAAGATAATCTCCACGATGGTGGCGGCGGGACTGACACTGGAGGAGTGCGTTTCGACCATTGCGGCGACGCTGCCGGTGTGCGCCACGCGCGGGGTAGCGTATTCTACCTTTACCATAATACATCTGCGGAACAATCAGACCGCGGAGCTGATACAGTATGACAACCCGCACGTGATACTTATAAGGGACTCAAAGCAGTGCGAATACCAAAAAACGGAGATAAATATAGGCGGCAAGCGGATATTCCGCTCGGTCATACGCCTGCAGGAGGGCGACGTGTTCATCGCAATGAGCGACGGCTGCCCGCATGCCGGCATAGGCGCGGCTTACAACTTCGGCTGGAAAGTGGAGGACATAGCCGCGTTTATGGAAACGGTGGTACACGTAGGCTATACGGCAAAAACGCTGGCAACCATGCTCGTGGACGAGTGCGGCAAGCTTTACGGCGGGCGACCGGGCGACGACGCGACCGCCTGCGTGGTGCGTATCCGCCGACGCGAGCCGATGAATATCCTCTTCGGGCCGCCCGCCAATCGGGACGACAGCGACCGAATGATGAGCCTGTTCTTCTCCAAGGAGGGCAAGCATATCATATGCGGCGGCACCACGGCGTCCATCGCGGCGAATTGGCTGCACAAGCCGCTCAACGCCAAGCTGGATTTCGAGAAGGGCGGCGATGTGCCGCCGACGGCGGAGATAGAGGGCGTAGACCTCGTGACGGAGGGCGTGATAACGGTCAGCAAGGTGCTGCAGTATGCGAAGGATTATCTGGAGGATAATAAGAGCTACGGGCATTGGAGCCGCAAGAGAGACGGTGCTTCCATGATATGCCGTATGCTCTTTGAGGAGGCGACGGATATCAATTTTTACGTGGGACGCGCGATAAATCCGGCACATCAAAATCCCGATTTGCCGATAAACTTCAGCATAAAAATGAATCTCGTCGAGGAGCTGTCAGCGTGCCTCAAAAGCATGGGCAAGCGCATAAAGGTAAGCTATTTCTGATGAAAGCATAGCTGCGTAAAGCTTTTTTGGGCACCGCAGACATGGCTTTGCGTGAGTTTTTTAACAAAACTTTTTGACACGCTGAGCAAGCTTTCAAGGCGAGGGTGGAATGCCGCGATGTCTACCTGTCGGCGTATCGTATATGGATACGCTGAAACCGCCATCATGGCATAGACAAAAATCGTAAGACGTGGCGGTAAAGTTGCAGGCGATGCAAGAAAAGCCATTGAAGAAGATACGGGCGTTCCGGTTAATTCTGATAGAATTGCCGTGCTTTGTTTTTTGGAAGAAAAGTGAAGCGTGGTATCTGCTGTCTAACTTGCTTCATAAGTGGGAGACGCCTACTATCGGAAATGATACAATGACCGAGGCGGACATTACTGGAGGCACGACCCGGATTCGTGAATACATTCAGGATTTTTCGTATGAAACAGTGTTTGCAGAAATAAGCAACACGGCTAATCTGATTCAGCTATATGATGCTGCAAAAAGCAATTATGAAAAGCTTCAGATATATCGAATGATTTTCCCTGCGGCTGAAGAAGATCATGTCATGAGAAAGTTCCTTAATAGTGCTTATCATGTGGAAAATGATTATTTGTTCCAGCTTAATCCGTTTGCTTTTAACACAATCCCGAATTATATAGTTGCTGAGTGTGACCGCGAAGTTGCAACACTCCGCGAAACCCAGTAATTGTATTTCCCTATCGTATTTTGGGGTGGCAATATGGATGCCGAAAAAGTAATTCAAGACCTTAACAGGCGGTTTTCTGCACCCCTGACGGAGTTTCATAAACGCCGGATTATTTTCTGGTACGACGAAGATCGGGAGTTCGAGGAATAGCTTGACAATATCCGGACAATATCCAGATTGATATTCTACGAAATATGAGCTTATGAAAAGGTCATTAGACGAAACATCAATATCGTTGCAGTTCGCAAAAGATTACCGGGAGAACAGTGGGTCAAAACGGCCCACTGATCCCTTCGCTCCACTTTCTAGTGCTTGATCTGGGGTGGGTCATTTTGACCCACCCCACTTTTACAGGATAAATCCAACAATCAAGTGACCATTTTGATCACTTGATCTGGGATGGGTCATTTTGAACCACCCCACTTTTGCAGAGCAAGATTTGTGCATCGCCGGAAAACACATG
>JAFTDT010000072.1 GCA_017453985.1 Clostridia bacterium | reverse complement strand
TTTGGAAAGATATGTTCCAATGCAATTGTTATTCCGAATGCAAGTATAAACCCCAATAGAGTCAAGCCAACCTGTTTCCAATACTTTTTTCCACTCTTAAAACTTGAAAACCAATTTTTGAGTTCAAGATCTCCCTTCAAAATAAAATAGACAAAGAGACATACATAAAACATGCAATTGGTATATATGAAGTATTCTTTAGGTACCACAAAGCATGAAATGATGAAGAGTATCTCAAAGATTATGGGTATACATATTTTCTTAGCATAGTTCTTTATCATATATTTTCCCTTTGTAAATGCCGATTTTTTGAAAAGAGTATACCATTACCAACTGACAAAGTAAATAATCTGACGTTAAAGAGGAAGGCGGCACTTCCTTACGAAGTGACTCCCTCAGGGGGATTTTTTCAGTTATCAGCTTAATCCTATTTATACTCGCGGGTGGCGAGCGCGGCGGGCAGGTTCCATGCCTGCCATTCTCCGTTAAAGGCAAGCTCTTTGAACGCCTCATTTACCTGATCGCGAGAGGCAGGATTTTCATCCTCTGCCGCCAGCCGCTTCAGCGCGCCGCGGCTCTCTGCGCCGAGGCTGGCGATATATTGCGGCGATATGGTGCTCAGCGAGCCGTTGAGATAGCGCGAGACGTTATAGTTTGCGATGATGCGGTTGGGACCTGCAAGCAGGAGCAGCGCAAACATCACCATTCCGAGCTTCACGATGACCCGCATGGGCTTGGGCTTGCCGGATATCAGCCATATGGAAATCAGCGTAAAGCAGGCGAAAAGAAAAAGCATGAAGTATGAGGTATATAGTCTCAGCGGAGTAAGACCGTATATCTTTACATACAGCGCCATCTTGCTTATCGCTGTGGTTATCAGCAGCAGGGTAAAGACGTTCAGCGCGAGGCAGAGACGGCGTGCGGCAGCCGCGGCGTCCGCGTGTGCCACTCGGTTGGCAAGCGTTACTATGCAGAGATTTATCAGGCAGACACAGCACAGCTCAAAGAAGCCGCGGCGAGCATAGTCAGCATAGGTAAGCCCCGTTGGCAGTATGCTGCTGAAGGCGGAGAGAAAATAGCCGAGCTGTGAGACAAAATACAGGATATAGATAACGAGTATCGGTATCATCGCGGCGTAAATGCTCGCGCTCGGCGCAATACGCATACGGATGCCGAGGGTCTGCAGAGAGGCGCGGCTGAGCTTGTCGGTCTTTCTGTCACGGGCGGAGGCGTATGCCAGTCCGAAAAGGTAGAAGGACACGGGCAGCGATAAAAATATCTTCCAGAATACCTCATCGGAAAGCTCGATATGCACAAAGTCAAAGAGATGCGTCCACAAGGCGTCAAACATCTCGTCCCCGCGCAGATTGCTGATTATGAGCGCGGCGGCGGGCAGCGCGGCAATAAGCCCGAGCAGGATATAAAGCGCGGTCTTGCGGCTTTTGCCGTCATCACGCTTTTCCAGAGGCAGAAAGATGCAGTACAGCGTAATCAAAAAATTTCGGAATGGATAGAGGACGAGCGCGTTCAGCATATCGGCGGGGAAGAACTCCGCGGGCGAAGGCTCCAGCTCGTGCCCGCCGAGCAGCACCAGCCAATAAGCTGCGGCGAAGATGAGGGCAAGCAGCGCAAGCGGCTTGAGCGAGCGGTTATCCGACAGCGGGAAATAAAGCGACAGCGCCAGCACGATGCAGAGCCAGCGGCAGGCGCGGCAGGAGAGGGGCTTGCCGCTCTTTTTGAAGAAAAAGAGCGCCGCGCCGGCGAATATCAGCGTGAACAAGGTGACGGATATTCCGGAGCTGTGAAAGAGTATGAAGGAGACAAACAGATAGCCGATAACGAGCGCCAGAAAAGCCGCCAGCTTTTCATATGCCTGCACGCGCTCCTTCTGCGGCAGCGCGGCAGGGCGCCATTCCTCGCGGGGGATGCCTGCGTTTTCCATTTTATTCGTCCTCCCGGTATTCAAGAATATCTCCCGGCTGGCAGTCCAGCGCCTTGCACAGCGCGTTCAGCGTTGAAAAGCGCACCGCCTTTGCCTTGCCGGTCTTGAGTATGGAAAGATTGGCGGGAGTTATGCCGACACGCTCGGCAAGCTCGCCGCTGCTCATCTTGCGCTTGGCAAGCATGACGTCTACATTGATGATGATAGCCATGACGAGCCTCCTTAAACGGTAAAGTCGTTTTCGGTTTTGATTTCCAGCGCATGCTGGAACACGTTCTTGATGACGCGCAGCACCAGCCCCAAAAATACCGCAAACGCGGCTATCATAAAGGCGGTAATGAAATAAAAGCCAAATACGCCGTAAATTGCGGCGACCGCAAAGCTGCCCCATGACAGTATGCGCAGCAGGCGGATATTGCTCTCGGTAAAGACGCGCTCCGCGGCGATGTTGCCCAGCAGCCGCCAGAGCACGACGAGCATGGCGGCGGCGGGGACGAGGCTGGCATATACCAGCGCAAGCAGCCGCGAGTACAGCGCGTGCCGGTCATTCACACCGAGATAATCATGCATCAGACGCGGCATAAATACCGCGGCGGCGATGAGCAGGACAAAGAGCACTGCGGTGAGTATGCGCGTGAGCAAAAGCGAGCGGGAAGAGTTCCACATGACGATACCTCCGAAAAAAGTATTTTCCGTTGACGAGATAAGAATAACACGGGCAAGGTCGAAAGTCAATATATTTTTATCGAAAAACAATAAAAATATTCCGGAGCATATAATATCGTAAAGCGCGGCGCAAAAAATGCAAAAAAAGCTCCGCCGCGGCGATTTTTGTGGTAGAATGTAACAAAGGAGATGTGAAGGATGGTGCTATTGTGGATAGCGGCGGCGCTCGTGCTGCTCTCGGCGCTGGCGGGAGCGTGGGTATTCAAATCCGGCGTTTGCCGCCCGAATATAAAAGGAGAGCTGCCGATGGGGCACGCCATGAAGCGGTTTGAAGCCGAGATACGCGCGGGCGAGGAATGGTTTGACGCGCAGCCGTGGGAGGAGGCGGAAATACACGCCCCCGACGGAATAAAGCTGCGCGGCAGGTTCCTGCCGGCGGCAGAGTCAAAGGGCACGCTGCTGATGATGCACGGCTTTCAAGGCTCCGGCAGACGCGACTTCGCGGGGATATCGCGGCGCGTGCATGAGCTGGGCTACAACATGCTGGTGCCGGATCAGCGCGCTCACTGGCGCAGCGAGGGCAGATACATCTGCTTCGGGGTCAAAGAGCGGTATGACTGTCTGGAATGGATACGCTGGCTGAACGCCGAAATCGGAGAGGGAACGGATATCTTTCTTCAGGGCATGTCCATGGGCAGCACCACCGTGCTGATGACGGCGGGGCTGGAGCTGCCGGAAAACGTGCGCGGGATTATCGCCGACTGCGGCTTTACCTCGCCGTGGGAAATTATGAAATACGTGGTAAAGACGCGGCTGAGGCTGCCGCCGTTTCCGTTGATGTGGTTTGTGTGGCTGTACGCAAGAGTTTTTGCGGGCTACAGCCTCAGCGGATATTCGACGCTGGACGCGATGAAGCGATGCCGCTTGCCGGTGCTGCTCATTCACGGCGAGGACGATAAGTTTGTCCCGCACGAGATGAGCGAGCGAAATTACGCGGCATGCGCGGCGGAAAAAACGCTTATCGTGGTGCCGGGCGCAAGGCACGGACTGAGCTATCTGGTGGACAAGCCGCGCTGTGACGGCGAGCTTCTGCGCTTTTTGGAAAAGAACGGGAGAAAAGAATAGTGACAGGGGAGAGGAAAATGGAAATTTGGGGAACCTTCGGTCCCTCTTGCGGGAACACGGAAACGATCAGGCGTATGTTTGCCGCCGGAATGACGGGCATGCGGCTGAATTTGTCGCACTGCGCGCTGCAGGAGCGGGCGGATTGGGTGTCCGCCATGCATTCCGCGGCGGAGCGCGAGGGCGTGAGGGCGGAGCTTTTGCTTGACCTGCGCGGCAGAGAGCTGCGCAGCGGGCGGCGCGACAAGCCGCTGCCGCTGACGGCGGGGCAGACGGTGGAACTGGGCGAGGCGGGGATGCGCGCCCCGACGGAGCTTATCGAGCGGCTGCTGCCGGGCATGCATATTTTTGCCGACGACGGCAGGATAGAGCTGCAGGTGCAGGCGGACGGACGCTGTACGGTGCTGCGCGGCGGAGTGCTGCAGTCCGGCAAGAGCATCTCCGCGCCGGAATGCGAGACGGCGCTGCCGGTGGTGGCGGCGTCTGACGCTGCGAGCCTTGCGTCGGCGGGTGAGATGGGCGTCACCGGAGTGATGCTGCCATTTGCCCGCACTGCCGACGACGTGCGGGAGCTGCGCGAGCGGCTGCTCGGCATGGGCTTGGCAGGACTGCGGATATACGCCAAGGCGGAAAGCGCACAGGCGCTGGCGGAGCTGGACGGGATAGCGGCGGAGGCGGAATGCATAGTCGTCGCCCGCGGAGACCTCGGCGGCAATATCTCGCCCGTGCGGGTACCGGCGGCGCAAAAGCATATTGCGCACCGCTGCGCCGCGCTCGGCAAGCCCTTTATCGTGGCGACTCAGCTCTTGACGAGCATGGAAACAAGCGAAACGCCCACGCGGGCGGAGGTGAGCGATATCTTCAACGCCGTGCTCGACGGCGCGGCGGGGCTGATGCTGACGGGCGAGACGGCGGTCGGCAGCTATCCAGCCGAGGCGATACGCTGGCTGCATGACGCCGCCGCCGAGGCGGAAAAATATTTGCGAGAGCGGTTTGCAGATTAAGGTTACGTAAAAACAAATTAAGTTTGACTTTTGGGAGAAAAAGGAATAGAATGAGTCCAGGATATATGATTGTATCCAAATTTTTTAAGGAGGCGCAGTTATGACAGGTATTCCGCTGATCATTGCGTTCATTGTGGCAATTGCCGCGATGATCCTGCTCATTTCCAAGCTGAAGGTTCATCCGTTCCTCGCAATCATGTGCGTATCACTGGTGCTGGCAATCGTTGCCGGCATTCCGCTGACCGACATTCCCGGCGTTATCGGCGCCGGATTTTCGGGCACCTTTTCCTCGATAGGCATCGTGATCATCCTTGGCGCGTTTATTGGCACAATTCTTGAAAAGACCGGCGCGGCGCTGAAGCTTGCGGATATGGTCATCAAGGTCGTCGGTGAAAAGAATCCCGGACTGGCAGTAGAGCTGATGGGCTGGGTCGTTTCCATCCCGGTGTTCTGCGACAGCGGCTTCGTCATTCTCAACCCGATACGCAAGGCGCTTGTCAAGCGCACCGGCGTATCGAGCGTAGCGATGACGGTATGTCTGTCCTGCGGTCTTTACATTTCGCACGTATTTATTCCGCCTACGCCCGGACCGATTGCTGCGGCAAATACGCTCGGCATAGGCGAAAACCTGCTGCTGGTCATCGGCATCGGCGTGCTTTGCTCGATTTTCCCGCTGATTGCAGGTCTTGTATATGCAAAGGTCATCGGCAAGAAGATCAAAAGTGCAGATGAGGTTTCCGATAATGGCGAGGTCGTAAAGTCCTATGAGGAGCTTAAGGCTGAGTTTGGCAGGCTGCCCGGTGGCTTCAACGCCATTGCGCCGCTGCTGCTCCCGATCCTTCTCATGGCTGCGTCCTCCGTCGTTTCGATGGTTGGCGGAACCGGGTTCTTTGCCGATCTTCTCAAGTTCCTCGGCACGCCGATCATGGCGCTTGCCGTCGGTGCGATTTTTGCGATCGTACAGTTGTTCACGGCGAAGAAGGGCAAGGATTTTTATGCGATCACCAATGAAACGCTGAAAACCGTCGGTCCCATACTGTTCGTGACTGCGGCAGGCGGAGTGCTGGGCAAGGTCATCGCTTCCTCCGACATGGTGAACTTCATCACCGAGCATGCGGAGGTGTTCCAGACTCTCGGCATCGTCTTCCCGTTCCTGCTGGCAGCTATTCTTAAGAGCGCACAGGGCTCCTCCACGGTCGCGATCACGACCACGGCAGGCATCGTTGCGCCGCTGCTCGGAGTGCTCGGCTTTGTTGTGCCGATTGAGATCGCATTGGTCGTCATGGCGATCGGCGCCGGCGCGATGACTGTCTCTCATGCAAACGACAGTTATTTCTGGGTCGTCACCAACTTTGGCGATATGACGCCGGAGCAGGGATATAAGACGCAGACGCTGATGACGCTTATCATCGGTATCGCGTCGATGGTCGAGATTTTCATCCTCAACCTGATTTTCTAATCGGATAACAGAGACGCGTCGTACCGATTGGCACGGCGCGTTTCTTTCTTTAGGAGGGAACCGAATGAATCAATTATTGCATGCTCATGCGGAAGAGATAGTGCGTGATGCCATATCGGCTGTACAGCCTGACGCCGCCGTACAGCGTGCGCTGAAGGAGCTTGATTTTCAGGGGCGCGTTCTGCTTGTCGCCGCGGGAAAAGCCGCGTGGCAGATGGCGAAGGCGGCGTCAGACACGCTGGGAAGCCGGATCGAAAAAGGCGTCGTCGTGACCAAATACGGTCATGTTATGGGACCGATTGCAAACTTTGACTGCTTTGAGGCGGGGCATCCCGTGCCGGATGAAAACTCATTTCGAGGAACACAGGCGGCGCTGGAGTTGGTTTCGGGTCTGACGGAAAAGGACACAGTGCTGTTCCTGCTTTCCGGAGGAGGCAGCGCGCTTTTTGAAAAGCCGCTGGTCTCCGCCGCGGAGCTTCAGGACGTTACGGGGCAGCTCCTTGCCTGCGGAGCCGATATTACGGAGATAAATACGATACGCAAGCGTCTTTCGCAGGTCAAGGGCGGACGGTTTGCGGAGCTTGTCTGGCCTGCCGCGGTTGAGGCAGTTATCCTTTCCGACATACTCGGAGATCCGCTGGATATGATCGCTTCAGGACCGGCTTGTCCCGACTCATCGACTGCCGAAGATGCATGGCGCATCGTGAATAAATACGGCTTGAAGATGAGTGAGGAGGCGCGCAGGCTTCTGGATGTGGAAACGCCAAAGTCGCTTGCCAACGTGCGCTCGCAGATCAACGGGAGCGTGCGCGAGCTTTGCGCGGCAGCGGCAAAAACGTGTGCGCGTCTCGGATATGAGCCGGTGATGCTCACCGACCAGCTTTGCTGCCAGGCGCGCGAGGCGGGCAGCTTTCTGGCGTCTATTCTCAAGACACACGCCGCCGATGGCAAATCTCTTGCCTTTATCGCGGGCGGCGAAACGATTGTAAAGCTCACGGGAAAGGGGCTTGGCGGACGCAATCAGGAGATCGCGCTGGCGGCGGCGGCTGGTATTCGCGGCATGAGGAATGCCGCTGTGTTCTCCGTCGGCAGCGACGGAACGGACGGACCGACCGACGCCGCGGGCGGCTATGCGGATGGAGATACCTGCGATGAGCTGCTGAGGCACGGCATAAGCATTGATGCGGTTTTGCAGGAAAACGATGCCTATCATGCGCTCGAAAAAGTCGAGGGACTGATAATGACAGGTCCCACCGGAACGAATGTGAATGATGTTGCTGTTGCACTGTTGAAGGCTGAATAGTAAAACTATTAAAGATTGCCGCAGGCTCTCGCCTGCGGCAGTCTTTGTGTTATGGAAAACTAAAGATATGCGTGGAACAGCAGCTTTTACCTCCGTTTGCCCAGCAGGGTGCCGAGCAACCCGCGCTTCAGTACCTGCGCGCCGGTGTTGATGAGCTGACGCTCTATCTGCGCGCGGCGGCGCTGCGACGCCTTCTCCGCGGCGGCGGCAGCCTTTGCCTCCTCCTTCTGCTTTTTTGCCTCCAGCTCCGCCTTTTCCTTTTCGAGCTGTGCGCGCTCCGCCTCCAGCGCCTGACGCTCGGCGTCGATATCCTTTTGGCGGGCGAGTTTTTCAAAAGCCGATTCGTTATCGACGTAATTGTCGTATTTTTCCATGCCGTCGCTTGCGCGGGCGGCTGCCTCATACTGCTCCTCGGCGGGAGCCATCTTGCTCTGCGGGCAGATTATGGCGGTGCGTTGCACAATGCCGGGTACGCCGTCGGGTCCCAGCAGCGAGACCAGCGCCTGACCGACGCCCAACTCAAGCATCACCTTGGCGGCGTCAAAGTCCGGATTGGCGCGCATCGACTGCACCGCCGCCCGCACAGCCTTCTGCTCGGCGGGAGTATAGGCGCGCAGAGCATGCTGTACGCGGTGGCTGAGCTGCGCCAGCACGGGGTCGGGGATATCGCTGGGGCTTTGAGTGACAAAATACACGCCCACGCCCTTGGAGCGAATGAGCTTTACCATCTGCTCGATCTTCTGCACGAGCGTTCTCGGCGCGTCGGTAAAGAGCATGTGCGCCTCGTCAAAGAAAAAGACCAGCTTGGGCTTGTCCATATCGCCTACCTCCGGCAGCACTTCAAACAGCTCCGACATCAGCCACAGCATGAAGGTGGCGTAAAGCACCGGACTCTGCGCCAGCCGCTCGCAGCGCAGGAGGTTGATATAGCCATGTCCGTTGGCGTCGCGGCATATCCAGTCATGTATATCGAGCGCAGGCTCGCCGAAAAACAGCTCGCCGCCCTGATTTTCCAGCGGTATCAGCGCACGGAAGATGGAGCTGATGGACTGCGCGGACATGTTGCCGTATTTGGCTGAAAGCTCCGCGCGGTTTTCCGTAATATGCTCCAGCATGGCGCGCAGATCCTTGAGGTCGATCAGCTCCAGTCCGCTTTCGTCCGCGATGCGAAAAAGGATATTGAGCACGCCGGTCTGCACCTCGCTCAGCCCCAGCACTCTGCCCAGCAGCTCCGGTCCCATGTCGGAGACCGTAGCGCGCACGCTGCGTCCGCGCTGCTGATATACGTCCCAGAAGCAGACGGGGAAGCTGCGGTAGGAAAACTCGTCGCGTATCATGAACCTGTCGATGCGCTTTTCCATGCCCTCGGAGGACGCGCCAGGCTCGCACAGCCCGGACACGTCGCCCTTTATGTCGCACAAAAATACCGGCACTCCGGCGGCGGAAAAATCCTCAGCCATTACCTTCATGGTGACGGTCTTGCCAGTGCCGCTCGCTCCGGCTATCAGTCCGTGGCGGTTTGCCATGTTCAGCGGCAGGATGAGCCGCTGTTCACCGGCAAGTCCCAGATATATTCCCTCTTTTGTATACACCTTCAGTACCTCCCGATACGTTTTTCAGCCAATATTGTATCATAAATGCATGCGCTTTGGCAATGCTCAGCGGTCAGCTTTGGAAATATGCAGGATGACGCGGTCATCCAGCCATTCCAGCCCGTAGTCATAGGCGGACGCTTTCTCCGGCAGAAGAAAGTGGTAGGTGATGCGTCCGTCCTCGCGGGAAAGCTCCATGTTGGAGAAAAAATCGCTCTCGAACAGCACCGCCGTGCGGCAGGGGCTGAAGGTGAGGTGCAGGAGATTTTCGTGCAGCTCGGCGCGCACACCGCAAGGCTCGGTCATGAAGGTGACGGTGTGCGCTCCGTTCTCATCATTCTCAAAAATCGATGTAATGCTTACTGGATTTACTGTATCGGTAAACTCAAGATTTATCGCGGGTATATCAATGAAAATCACGCCGCCGCGCTCGCTGATGAACACCGGCGGTCCGTAGTCGCCGGGCGAGGCGGAGAAAAGCTCTGTGCGCACTCTGCCGTCGATGCTGCGGGCGGCGGCGATCCGCTGTCCGCGCCACAGAACGGTGACGGAAGCGTCGGCAGCGGCGCGGCACTCCAGCTCGATGCTCTCACCGGCAGCGGCGCGGCACGAGGCGACGGGTGAAATCAGCTCAAGCCCTTGACCGATATCGGCAAAGCGCATGAGAAAGCGTTCCTTTTCCGCATTCATGCGGGCGGAAATCGCTTCCTTGAGCGCAGAATTGCCCTCTATCGAGCCGTGACGGAAGAATATCGCGCCGCAGATCTCGGGATACATCGCCGTCAGCTCAAGCTGGCGGCAAAGCTCGTCGGCGCCGTAC
Organism: Clostridia bacterium; assembly: GCA_017453985.1. Classification (GTDB taxonomy): domain Bacteria; phylum Bacillota; class Clostridia; order Oscillospirales; family Butyricicoccaceae; genus RGIG3726. The sequence continues at coordinate 7,713 of JAFTDT010000072.1, read as the reverse complement.
CAAATGCCCTCCGTTGCCTCCGCGCTGCGGTAAGCCGCCATGCCTATGTACAGCTTGACTCCGCTGCCGCTTACGGCGCGGCTCCACCAGTCCGCAAGCTCGGCAAAGTCCGCCTCGCTGCTGCCGATATGCCAGTAAAGCTGCGGCGCAAGGTAGTCCACCACGCCCTCGCGGATCCAGGTGAGCGCGTCCGCGTAATGGGAATGATATGCCTGCAGTCCGGCGGTGCGGCTGCCTCGCGGCTCCTGCGAGGCGTTCGCCCAGATGCCGAAGGGCGAAACGCCGAAGTCGGCGGCGGGCTTGCGGAGCTTGACGCAGGTATAGACCTCGCGGATAAGCGCATTCACGCATTCCCGCCGGTAGTCGCCAAGGTCATTGTGATCCTGCCCGTAAAGAGCAAAGCTCGCGCCGTCGTCAAAATCCGTGCCGGGGTAAAAATAATCGTCAAAATGAATGCCGTCCACGTCGTAGTTTTCCAGTATCTCCGTCACGCCGGCGATGATAAGCTCTCTTGACGCGGGCATGCCGGGGTCAAAATAGAGATTGCCGTCGTACAGCACCGCACATTCCGGCTGCAGCCGCGCGGGGTGTCCGTCCGGCAGGGCGGCAAGCGCCTCGTCGAGCGAGGCAAAGCTCCGTCCGACGGTAATGCGGTAGGGGTTTATCCATGCGTGCAGCTCGATGCCGCTGTCGTGCGCAGCGGCGATGAAGTATTGCAGGGCGTCAAAGCCATTGTCCGCGATGAATCGGCTGCGGGGGAACACGGCGGAAGGGTAGAGCGCGTCCGCGCAGGGGCGCACCTGCAAAAATACGGCGTTCATGCCGTTTTCCCTCGCGGCGGAGACGATCTTATCCGCTTCCGCGGCAAGCTGCGAGGGGGAAAGCGACGCGGAGGAGGGATAGTCGAGATTGTATACGCTGGACACCCACACTCCGCGCAGCTCCATGCGTCCGGCGTATGCGGGGACAAGCAGCGCCGCCAGTGAAACGATAAAGACCAAAATGAACCTTTTTATGATTATTCCTCCTCTTTTGGCTGTTGACAGCAAAGCGGTGATTTTTTATAATAATTATGGGTGGGGATAAAATGGGAGTTCATGATGGACACAGACAAAGATTGATACAGCGGTTTCTGCAAGAGGATATAGACAGCTTTCCAGACCATAACGTGCTGGAGCTGCTGCTCTTTTTCGCTATACCGCGCCGCGACACCAACGAAATCGCGCATGCGCTGCTGGACGCCTTCGGCAGTCTGTCTGCGGTGTTTGAGGCGTCTTATGAAGAACTGCAGAAGGTGCCGGGAATAGGCTCCAACGCGGCGGCGCTGATAAAGCTGATGCCGAGCGTTGCGCGAATCTATGCCTCCGGCAGGACGCGGGACGTATGCATAGATTCGACGGACAAGGCGGGCGCGTATCTGCTGCCGAGATATATCGGGCAGACGGAGGAGATAATGTACGTCATCTGCCTTGACAGCAAGTGCCGCGTGCTCAGTTCGAAGATAGTGCATCGGGGCAGCATAAACGCCGTGGAGGCAAATATGAGAAATGTCGTGGCGCTGGCGCTGCAGAACAATGCTGCCGGCGTGCTGCTGTCGCACAATCACCCCGGCGGGGTGGCGCTGCCGTCTAAGGAGGATATAAACACGACTTTCCGCATCCGCGATACGCTGGCGGCAGTCGGCGTGCAGCTCATAGACCACGTTATAGTTGCGGACGGGGATTATGTCTCGCTGGCTGACTCCGGCATACTGCACCGTCCGGCATAGGGTATGTCCATAATTATTATCCGACATCTCCGCATATTCCGTCAATCCCCAAAATTAATAAATCAGGATAAAGCAGCGGACGGTGGTGCCCGTTGCTTATATTCTGTCGGAGGGAACTTTGGAGGGAACTTTTTCCACTTACGCTCGTCTAATACAGTGCAGGAAAGTCGGGGCTTGGCAGGGCTTTGCGAAAAAGCGGCTTGAAAGGATGGGAGCTTTATGAGGAGAATATTGAAGGATAAAACCGTTAAAATTTTGGCAGCATGCGCTTTAGTTGTATTGGTTGCCATTGGCATACGCGCTGTATTTTGTCGTGAGCAAACTAATATCCCCGATGAAAATGAAGAAGAAATCACAGCCACCCAATTGGTAGAAATAAACCAAGTGAAGTGGGATAGCACGGACATTGATAGTAGGGAAAAACTGCTTGAACTTATGAAAGCAGAGGTCTTAGATGCCGAGATAACGGACGTTAAATGGCAAATAGTAAGCGATACATCAGGCAATTGGTATAGTAGGATATTTGCCTTTCTGAAAGAAGAGGGCGAACTGGAATACATGGACTACTATTACGATAAAGATGGAGGAAATGAGCAGGATCCGGATTTGACCAATATCCCGCCCGGAGATGTTCCTAAACTGGAGGAAATTGGCATAAGCTTGTCACAGATCCAAAAACACGGAACTAATTTCGGCAATATACAAGTGGATATGGTTGGGACGACATATTATATTGACTGGTTTCAAATTGACGAGACCTACGACGGCGAGAGCAATGTCCTTTTATTTACATCTATTCCGTGTAAAGCGGCGGTAGATGTGGAGGGAATTCTGAGTTCTCCGGATAACGGTAAAAAAGCGGATGCTGTGGTCATCGACAGCAGGGAAGAATTAGCTGAGCTTATGAATGTGGAGTCGCTTGACGCCGAGATAACGGGTGTAAGATGCAAAGAAACGGGCGGCAATTATACCGTTGTACTGGCGTTTCTCAAGGAAAGCGGAGACTTGAAAGAAAAGCTGCAATATCATGATTTGGAGTTAAAATATATCCCGGATGTATATATTTCCTTGCTGGAAGAAATGGGGATAGGCTTGGCTCAAATTCAAGACCACTGGATAAACTATGCAGACATACAAGCGGGCAATAGAAAAGTACAATATCATATTGATTTGTTCCAGCTTGACGATACCTACAACGGCGAGGGCAACGTCATTCTGATGGCGGGTGTTCCGCGACGAATATCGGTAGACGCGGATAAGATATTAGCTCCCGCACAATAGCTGTTCCGCAATGCTGCAAGTCAATTTTGCGCGGCCGTGACGCAGCGGCTCGCTGAGAATATAAAGCTCTGTGAAATAAATTCGCGGAGTCTTTATATTTTTTGGAATGTTTATATTGCAATAGAACGCTTGTTCTGCTATGATAATCAATGGAAGCTTACAGCGGCGGGTCGGACAGCGGCTCGCCTACGGAGGTGCTATATGCCTGAGTTCAAGATAAAAAGCGATTTCAAGCCGGCGGGCGGGCAACCGGAGGCGATAGAGCAGCTCGTGAGAGGCGCAAAGCTGGGCTTTGAGGAGCAGACCATGCTCGGCGTGACCGGCTCCGGCAAGACCTTTGTAATGGCAAACGTCATCGAGCGGCTGCAGCGCCCGACTCTGGTGCTTACGCACAATAAGACGCTGGCGGCGCAGCTCTGCTCCGAGTTCCGCGAGTTTTTCCCCGACAACGCGGTGGAGTTTTTCGTCAGCTATTACGACTACTATCAGCCGGAGGCGTATATCCCGTCCACGGATACCTATCTCGAGAAGGATTCCGACGTCAACAGCGAGCTGGATCGTCTGCGCCATTCCGCGACCTCGGCGCTGTTCGAGCGGCGCGACGTGATAATCGTGGCGAGCGTGTCCTGCATATATTCGCTCGGAAACCCGATAGATTATGCCAATATGGTGGTGTCTCTGCGTACCGGTCAGACGCGCGACCGCGACGAGCTCTGCCGCAAGCTGGTGGAAATACAGTACGGGCGCAACGACATGAGCTTTGACCGCAATAATTTCCGCGTGCGCGGGGATACGGTGGAGGTGCGCCTCGCCTATACGGACGAATACGCCGTGCGCATCGAGTTCTTCGGCGACGAGATAGCCCGCATATCGGAGATAAATCCGCTCACCGGCGCGCCGCGCCGTGTCGTCGATCATGTGGCGATATATCCGGCGTCGCACTACGTCACGCCGAGGGACAAGCTGGAGGAGGCGCTGCGGGATATCGAGGACGAGATGCAGGCGCAGGTGAAGTATTTTGAGGAGCGAGGCAAGCTGATAGAGGCGCAGCGCATCAAGCAGCGCACGCTCTACGACATGGAGATGCTGCGGGAGATAGGCTTCTGCAGCGGGATAGAGAACTATTCCCGCGTGCTTGCCCGCCGCGAGCCGGGCAGCGCGCCCTTTACTCTGCTGGATTATTTTCCCAAGGATTATCTGATGTTTATCGACGAGTCGCACGTCATGCTGCCGCAGGTGCGGGCGATGTACAACGGCGACCGCGCGCGCAAGGAGATGCTGGTGGACTACGGCTTTCGCCTGCCGTCGGCGCTCGACAACCGCCCGCTTAACTTTGAGGAGTTCAATTCACGGATAAATCAGGTGATATATGTAAGCGCCACGCCGGCGGAGTACGAGCGCGAGCGTTCCTCGCAGATAGTCGAGCAGGTGATAAGACCCACGGGACTGCTCGACCCGGAGGTGGAGGTTCGCCCCGTGCAGGGGCAGGTGGACGATTTGCTGGCGGAGATAAGGGAAAGAGAGGCGAAAAACGAGCGCGTGCTCGTTACCACGCTGACCAAGCATATGGCGGAGGAGCTGACGGATTATCTGGTGAAAAACGGCGTCAAGGCGCGGTATATGCATCACGATATCAACACGATAGAGCGCATGGAGCTGCTGCGCGACCTCCGGCTGAATGAGTTTCAGGTGCTGGTGGGGATAAACCTTCTGCGCGAGGGGCTTGATTTGCCGGAGGTGTCGCTGGTGGCGATACTCGACGCCGACAAGGAGGGCTTTCTCCGCAGCCAGACCTCGCTGATACAGATAATCGGCAGAGCGGCGAGAAACGCCGGCGGCAAGGTGATAATGTACGGCGACACGGTCACGCCGTCCATGCGCTATGCGATAGACGAGACCAACCGCCGCCGCAGGCTGCAGCAGGAGTTCAATGAAAAGCACGGCATCGTGCCGAAAACGATATTCAAGAGCGTGCGCGATATCATAGAAATATCGCATGACAGCAGCGCCAAGCTGCCGGAGCAGAGCCGCAGAAAGCTCAGCCTGAAGGAGAGGGAGCAGGAGATAGCGCGGCTGGAGAAGAGCATGAAGGAGGCTTCGCGCATGCTGGAGTTTGAGTATGCGGCGGTGCTGAGAGACCAGATAAAGGCGTTGAGAAAGGATTTGGAGCAGGAGTCCAAAAAAAGGTGAGAAGATGAGAGACACGATATATGTCAAGGGCGCCAAGGTGCATAATCTGAAAAACGTGGATGTGGAGATACGGCGCGATACGCTGACGGTGCTGACCGGAATATCCGGCAGCGGAAAAAGCTCGCTGGCGTTTGATACGATATATGCGGAGGGGCAGCGCAGATATGTGGAATCGCTGTCCAGCTATGCCCGCATGTTTTTGGGGCAGATGGAAAAGCCCAATGTGGAATATATCGAGGGCTTGTCTCCCGCCATATCCATAGATCAAAAGACCACTTCCAAAAACCCGCGTTCTACCGTGGGCACCGTGACGGAGATATACGATTATCTGCGTTTGCTGTGGGCGCGGACGGGCGTGCCGCACTGCCCAAAATGCGGCAAGGAGATCCGCCAGCAGACGGTGGACCAGATAATCGACCAGCTCATGCTGCTGCCGGACGGCACGCGCGTGCAGGTGCTGGCGCCGGTGATACGGGCAAAAAAGGGCGAGCACGCAAAAATCTTTGAGGACGCGAGACGCGGCGGATATGTGCGCGTGCGCGTGGACGGCAGTCTGTACGAGCTTTCCGAGGAGATACAGCTCGATAAGAACAAAAAGCACAATATAGAGATAGTGGTGGACAGGCTGGTGATAAAGCCGGAGATAAGGCAGAGACTGACAGATTCGGTGGAGACTGCGTCCGCGCTGTCCGGCGGACTGGTGATAGGCGAGGTGCCGGGGGAACAGGAGCTGCTGTTTTCGCAGAACTATGCCTGCGCGGACTGCGGCATCTCCATCGAGGAGCTTTCGCCGCGCATGTTTTCCTTCAACAATCCCTACGGCGCCTGCCCGTCTTGCGGCGGACTGGGGATGAAGCTGGAGATCGATCCGGCTCGCGTGCTGCCCAATCCAAAGCTGTCGATCGTGCAGGGAGCACTGAAGGCGTCCGGCTTTTCCACTATGGACAAGGGCGGCATGGCGTATATGTATTTTGACGCGATGGCGAAGAAATACGGCTTTTCGCTTGAGACTCCGGTCGCGGAGCTGCCGCAGGATATCATTGATAAGATCCTTTACGGCACCGGCGGCGAAAAGCTGGAGCTGCACTGGGAGCACAAGGGCGGAGGCGGCGGCACCTATTTTCAGGCTTTTGAGGGCGTGATAAACAATCTCAAGCGCCGCTACCGCGAAACGGCCAGCGAGTATATGCGCAGCGAGATAGAGGAATGCATGAGCGAGGTTCCGTGCAAGGTCTGCGGCGGCAGACGCCTGAAAAAAGAGGTGCTTGCCGTCACCGTCGGCGGGATAAACATAATGGATTTCTGCGACAGGTCGGTGACGGAGGCGCTGGACTTTCTCGACGCGCTCAAGCTGTCTCAGCGAGATATGATGATAGCGGGGCAGATCCTCAAGGAGATACGCGCGCGCCTCGGTTTTCTGAAAAATGTGGGACTGGAATATCTGACGCTGTCCCGCAGCGCCGGCACGCTTTCCGGCGGTGAGAGCCAGCGCATCAGACTGGCGACGCAGATAGGCGCGTCGCTGATGGGCGTGCTGTACGTCCTTGATGAGCCTTCCATCGGGCTGCACCAGCGAGATAATGAAAAGCTGCTTGCCACGCTCAAGCAGCTCCGCGATATCGGCAACACGCTCATCGTTGTCGAGCATGACGAGGACACCATGCTGGCGGCGGATCAGATAATCGACGTCGGACCCGGCGCGGGGATAAACGGCGGCGAGATAGTGGCGGTCGGCACCGCCGAGGAGATAATGAAGTGCCCGCGCTCATATACGGGGCAGTATCTCAGCGGCGCGCGCAAAATTCCGGTGCCGGACAGGAGGCGCGGCGGCAGCGGAGCCTTTTTGGAGATACGCGGCGCGGCGGAAAACAATCTGAAAAATATAAACGTAAAAATACCGCTGGGGAAATTTACCTGCGTGACCGGCGTTTCCGGCAGCGGCAAAAGCTCGCTGATAAACGAGGTGCTGTACAAGAGGCTGGCGGCTGACCTGAACGGCGCGAGGACGAGAGCCGGCGCACATGACGATATATTGGGGCTTGAGCATCTGGACAAGGTGATAAGCATCGACCAGTCTCCGATAGGGCGAACGCCGCGCTCCAATCCGGCGACCTATACGGGCGTGTTCGGCGATATCCGCGATATTTTCGCGCAGACGCAGGACGCCAAGGCGAGGGGCTACGGTCCCGGGCGCTTTTCCTTCAATGTCCGCGGCGGACGCTGCGAGGCGTGTGCGGGCGACGGACTGGTGAAGATAGAGATGCATTTTCTGCCGGATATCTACGTGCCCTGCGACGTGTGCAAAGGCAAAAGGTACAACAACGAGACGCTGAACGTGCGCTACAAGGGCAAGAATATCAGCGAGGTGCTGGACATGACCGTGGAGGAGGCGCTTGGCTTTTTCGAAAACCTGCCCAAACTGCGGCGCAAGCTGCAAATGATATACGACGTGGGGCTTTCGTATGTCAAGTTAG
>JAFTDT010000071.1 GCA_017453985.1 Clostridia bacterium | reverse complement strand
TCCTTGCAGCCTCCTCTCCCCGCTCGTCGTCCTTGACCGGCAGGGTGAAGCTCGTCTGCATCTTTCCGTCGTTCATCGTATCTCCGTAAGGCTTGATATTGCGAAGGTCCAAGGTCTTATCAAAATCAGCCTTATTCATGTTGTAAAGACCGGAACTCATACAGGCTTGCCCCCCTTCATCAGTTCAACAAACGGGTTGAAATATCCTGTCGTCTTGGCACATACGCCGGACAGTCCTTTTCCGCCGTCGCGCGGACGCTTAATTCCTGCAAAAATGCCCTTTTCCAGCGTCGCAAACAGTCCGAGCTGCTCTATCTCCTTCAGCAGCTTGGCGGCGGAAGCCAGCACCTCATTTGCTCTGCTTTCGATTATGCCGCCGCTTTTAAAGGAAATCTCGTCACCGAGATCCTTCATGGTACGCTGGATATATTCAGCATTTTCTATCGCCAGCGCGCGGTCGGACATAAACGGCGTATGGATAGCTTCCGTCATCATTCCAAGCAGATGTATCTTCTGCTCGGTGACGACCGTGACCATATTGAACAAAGCGTCCTGTACATGACCTCTGAATATATTGCCTGTCATAAACTTCGTCGGCGGCATGTATTTCAGCGGCGCCTTGGGGAATATCTCGCGCGCCATCTGTGCCTGCGCCAGCTCATATAAAAAGCCGTTTTCCACGTCGGGAGATATCTCAAAGGCGTGACCCAGACCCTGCTGCTCCTCCGGCAGACCCGCCTTGAGGGCGAACTGCTCGTTGAGGAACTGCGAAGCCAGCACCGTATGCGCCTCCTCCACCGCGTCGGCAGTGGTGAGATAGTTATCCTCGCCGGTATTGATGATTATCCCGGCATAAGAGTTTATGACGCGGGAAAAATACTGGTCTATCATCGTGCGCTGCATGTTGATATCGCGGAAAAGTATGCCGTACAGCGCGTCGTTGAGCATCACATCGAGACGTTCCATGGCTCCCATGGCGGCTATCTCCGGCATGCACAGACCGGAGCAGTAATTACACAGGCGAATATAACGCCCTTCTGACTCCCCTACCTCGTCGAGTGCCTTGCGCATGAGACGGAAGTTCTCCTGTGTCGCATACGTTCCGCCGAAGCCCTCCGTGGTCGCGCCGTAAGGCACGTAGTCCAGCAGACTCTGTCCGGTTGTGCGGATAACGGCGATTATGTCTGCGCCCTGCAGCGCGGCAGCCTTTGCCTGTACGATATCCTCATAAATATTACCGGTGGCGACAATGACGTAGATATAAGGTCCCGCTTTGTCCCCTACCCTCTTGAGTATCGCCTCACGCTCACGGACGTTGGTCGCGATGCGCTCCGTCATCTTGCCAGCTATGGGCATGATGGCGCCGCGAACCTCATCAAGCGGATGGATGTTCAGCTTGGACAAATCAAGCTCGCCGCTGTCTATTTTTTCAGCTATCTCCTGACAGCCGAGACCGGTCTCCAGCATGGCGTTGCCGAGGTGGAACGCCGCGCCGCCTCCGAGTATGCCGTTGTCGTTCAGATGGTCTACCACAACGTTGGAAAGCGGCACCTCCGCCTGGTTTACTCTGTCTATCCCCAGCAGCCGGCAGACTGCGCGTTCAACAGTAACGGTGGTATGCAGGTCTATGAAGTCCTGCATCTCCTCCGCGACCTTGAGCGCGCTGGCGCGTGCCTGTGCCACCAGAGTTTTGTCCAAATTAAGCTTCTCTCTCATAGCTTAGTCCCTATGCCTTTTTTCTCGTTCGAGATTTTTCGGCTCGAGCGACATGCCGTTGCCCTGCTCCAGTCCCGCGACGCCTATGACCTTGGCGTTCTTGCTTCTGCAAATCTCGCATGAACATTTGTTTTCATATTGCTTCGGCTCTGTGTAGGTAGTTATCACGCCTTCAAAATTGCGCAGAATGACCTTGCCGGGGCTCTGAGAAATGATATATGTGGGCATGACGGGCGTCTTTCCGCCGCCGCCCGGCGCGTCTACCACAAAGGTGGGCACCGCGTAGCCGGAGGTATGACCGCGCAGACCTTCGATTATCTCTATGCCCTTGGAAACCGGCGTGCGGAAATGCTCCAGTCCCATAGAAAGGTCGCACTGATAGATATAATAAGGTCTTACTCTTATCATAACCAGCTTATGCACAAGCTTTTTCATCACATGCAGACAGTCGTTCACTCCCGCGAGAAGAACAGACTGATTGCCGAGCGGAATTCCCGCGTCCGCCAACATCTGACAAGCTCTTGAGCTTTCCTTAGTAACTTCATTCGGATGGTTGAAATGAGTGTTCAGCCATATCGGATGATATTTCTTCAGCATTGCGCAGAGCTCCGGTGTGATGCGTTGAGGCATGACCACCGGCGTGCGTGAGCCGATACGTACTATCTCCACGTGCGGTATTGCGCGCAGACGCTTGATGATATACTCCAGCATGTCATCCGTCAGCATCAGCGCGTCGCCGCCGGACAGCAGCACGTCTCTAACCTCGGGATGCTTCTCAACATACTCTATGCATTTATCTATCTGGTCGGTGGCAACCATGGCATCCGTCTGTCCGGCAAAGCGTCTGCGCGTGCAGTGACGGCAGTACATGGAGCACTGATCGGTTATCAGCATCAGCACTCTGTCCGGATAGCGGTGCGTCAGCCCCGGCACCGGCGAGTCCGTATCCTCGTGCAGCGGGTCGTTGAGATCTGCCTGAGAAACGTGCAGCTCCTTGGCTGTCGGTATCGCCTGTCTCCTTATGGGGTCGTCGGGATCATCGGGCTTTATCAGAGACAGGTAATACGGAGTTATTGCCATGCGGAGCGTGCCAAGGCACTGCTGCACGCCGTTCTCCTCCTCCGGAGTGAGCGCGATATGCTTCTTCAGCTCGTCAAGCGTCTCTATCCTGTTTCTTACCTGCCAGCGCCAGTCGTTCCAATCCTTTTCGGGCACGTCCGAAAAGGCATTGTTCCTTCTGCTTTCGCTCATTTTTATCACCTTATTATACGTATTTCTCGTCGAACAGCTTGCGGATCTTATCGTTCTCGCGCAGCTCGTGCAGAGTTATCTCCGCATGATCCTTGGTATAGCCGTTTCCGACTATCATGTTGACGTCCTTCCCCACGCCCTCGGCACCGAGAGCCGCTTTGGTAAAGCTGGTCGCCATGGAGAAGAAGTATACCACGCCGCCGTCGCGTACAGGCAGAATGGCGGACATCTCGCAGTTTTCTATATTTACGCAGCAGATGGAGATATCATATTCCCTGCCGCCGTTTGCATCAAGAGCCTTCTCCAGCACCTCAACAGGCGCGGTGGCGCTCGCCACTATGACCTTATGGCAGATGCCGAGGTCCATGAGTTCCTTGACCTGCTCCTGACGGCGCACGAGCGCCACTACATTGCCGGTAGGACCGACGCGCTTCTTCGCCTCATACAGGCAGAGTATGCCGGACTTACCGCCCGCACCGAGCACAAGCACGCTGTCGCCCGGCTTTACCAGCTTGGCAGTCTGCGCGGGAGCGCCCGCGACATCCAGAGCCGCCAGAGCCAGCGCCTCGCTCATATCGTCGGGCAGCTTGGCATAAATTGCGCTTTCAAACAGCACCGCCTTTGCGGTCACGTCCACTCTGTCGATATCCATGTGAACGGCGTTTATTTTCTCTATCTTGAGCGGAGTCATGGAGAGCGATACCAGGCTGGCGATCTTGTCCCCTACCTTGAGTCCGCAATCCTTGAGGTCCTCACCGATATACGCAACCTTGCCGATGAACATGCCGCCGGAGCCGGTGACGGGATTCTGCATCTTGCCGCGCTCGTTGACGATGGACATTATCATTTCCTTTATCTTCTCCTCGTCCTTATTGCAGGCGGTCTCGATCTGCGTGAAGGAAGCAGAGTCGATGTTGAGGGAGATAACGTCGCAGACTATCTCGTTGGAATACTGCTTGCTCATGTCGTTGTCAATCTTGTAAGCAGCCTGAGTGAGAACGCCCTGCGGCTCAATAACGCGGTGAACTCCGTACTTGTTGCCTTTCATTGCCATAATAAATCTCTCCTTTTTATTTCTTTATGCTGAGTATTTGTCTTGCTTCTTCAGGGGTAGCTATCTCTCTGCCAAGCTCCTTTGCCAGCCGGACAACCTTTGCCACCAGCTCGCCGTTAGACTTTGCCAAAACGCCCTTTTCAAGGTAGACGTTGTCCTCAAAGCCAACACGGACATGTCCGCCAAGGATTATCGCCATGGCGGCTATGGAGAACTGCGCCTTGCCGATGCCGACGGCAGTCCAGGTACTTCCCTCCGGAATACTCTCTGCCATGTAGATGAGATCGCGCGGCTCCGCGGACATGCCGCCGTTCACTCCCAGCACAAAATCGAAGTGCATCGGCGCGGACAGTATGCCCTTTTTGTAAAACCGCTTTGCCGCGTCCACCATGCCCTTGTCAAAAACCTCTATCTCCGGCTTGATATTTTTCTCCGCCATGCGGCGGGCAAACTCGATGATGGTATTTTCCGTATTGAGGAATATCTCGTCGCCGCCGAAATTGCAGGTGCCGCAGTCCAGCGTCGCCATCTCCGGCAGCAGCTCTATCGGCTGGAGCCTCTCGTCGTTGCTCATGCCGACCGCGCCGCCGGTGGAGGGCTGGATTATCACGTCGGGGCAGATCTTTTTGATGGCGTCGATGCAGACCTTGAAACGCTCCTTGCTCTGCGTGGGCGTGCCGTCGTCCTCGCGCACGTGCAGATGGATTATGGATGCACCCGCGTCATAGGCGGACTTCGCCTCTCTCGCTATCTCCTCCACGGTATACGGCACTGCCGGATTGTGCGACTTGAGCACCTCTGCGCCGCATATGCTGGCGGTTATTATCAGCTTTTCCATTTTCGCGCCTCCTTATTTGTTGTTGCGCTGCTTATCCGCAGGCACCACACAGGTGCCGCTGGCGCGGCAGACCACGATGGGCTCCGCCAGAATATCGCAGGCGGAATCGTTGATGTCCGTGCGAGGCACGATGACCTTTCGCGCCTCGAACACCATCTTGCGTGAGGTCCTGCCGGTGCTGACTATCTCGCCCGTCGCCTCGATATAATCTCCGGCGTAGACCGGCGCGAGAAACTCCACGTTGTCATACGCGCGGAACAGCCCCTCGTCTCCGTCGTTCTGGATGAGCAGCTCCGTCGCCACGTCGCCGAAAAGCTGGAGCATCTTTGCTCCGTCAACAAGATTTCCGCCGTAATGCGCGTCGTGAGAACTCATCCTCAGTCTGATAAGCGATTTCATAAACCATACCTCCGTACAAAATATAATATCATTGCAAAAAAATAAAGCGCCGCCGATAAACCTCATCAACAGTGCTCCATGCAAAAATGCTATTGGCAGACGAAAAACACGTCATACCAATAGCACTTCATTCAACATGACAGTAAGACCGCGCTGAGCGGAATTACCAAGCATGGCGCTCGCGCTGCTGCCATACTTTCGGCGGCGGCACATTCACTTCCGTCCCGGGGCGCAACCCGCATTGACGTCAGCTACCTTACCCTCCGCACCTCTATTGTTACATTATTCGGTTGTAAGCTTTTTGCACCTTAATTTTATACTATTTGTTCAGTTTTTGTCAATACATTTTCAGCATAATCTATTATATCCGAGTTAAGCTCCATCATGCGGCAGATATTCATTGCCTCGTGCGGACAGGGCGCGTCTTTTTCCACCTTTTTCAAGCTGTAATCCATGTTTTCTCCTATATACGCCACCCGCTCCCGCAGGGTCGTGTGAGAGAGTTTTTTGACCACGCCGATGCCGAGCTTTTCCAGTCCGGCTATCTGATAATGTGCGCCGGCGCGGCTCGCAATGCCGTTGTAATGCGTGCTGATGAGCGCGAAGGTATTTTGGGAGTTAAGATGCTGCACGACCGCCGCCGCGATGGCAGCGCCCTCGATGGGATTTGTTCCGCGCGCCGGCTCGTCTATCGCAATAAAGCACATTTCCCTATCTGCGGCGGACACCGCCTCGTTTATTGCTTCCACCTCGCCGCCGAAGCTCGAAAGCCCGCGCTCTGCCGCGGAGTTGTCGTCCAGCAGCAGGTACATACCGTCAACCAATACGATCTCCGCGCGCTCCGCAAACGGAAAAAAGCCGAGCTGGCACAGCGCCGTATTGAGCGCCGCGGTTTTCAGCGCCATGGTCTTCCCTCCCATATTGGCACCGGTTATCACCGTCGCGCCGGAACTCAGCTCTATCGAAAGGGGGGTGAAGCTGCCGCCGTGCTGCCGCAGCAGCGCCTCGGCGTGCGGATTTATCATATTTTCATAGCAAATGCGCGTTTTGCCTATTTTCGGACGGACTCCGCCGTGCGCCTCGGCAAGCTCCGCCTTGCAAAGCAGCAGGTCTATGCGGGCTGCAACCGCCGTATTGCCCTGTATATCTGCGGCAAAACGGCTTAGAGCGCGGCAAAGCTCCCTGCTTATACGCAGCTCTTCCTCCGCTTCCTTCGCCGCGACATTCGTCCGTTCCGTCAGCAGACGCTTTTTCGCTTCTTCATCCTGCTCCGCCGCGATGCTGCGCTCAAACGCACGCTTTTGCGCTCTTGCCTCCGCCAGCTCTGCGGAAGCGGAATCCGGGATGTGAAAGCCGTCGGTACGCATTCCGTCCATATCTATCAGGTCAAGCGCCGCTTCCGTATCCGCAAACTCCAGTCCCGCGACGCCGAAGAGTTCCGCAAGCCTGCGCCAGACGGTATAAATATCTTCAAATCGCAGCAGCAGGCTTTTCAGTTCGAAAAGCTCGGTTGTTTCCAGACACTCGGCATTTCTCAGTTTTTTCAAGCTTTCCGGTATATATCTGAGCTGAGAAAGGGCGTGGCGCAGCCGCTTGATATCCTCCGATCCGTTCATCAAAGCCGGGCGCAGAGCAGCAATGCAGTCAAACTCCTTTTCCAGCTCCGTCTGCCGGGAAGGCTCATAAAAAGCCAACTCCCTCAGCGCCGCCCGTCCGTAAGGCGAAGCCGGATACATGAGAGAAAAAACGTATTCCAGCCCGATTTTTTCCCGATTTTCCGCACTCAGCCTTATCATCTCTTTTTTCCCTCCATAACGTCTATCACCGGCACGCCGATTTCCTCGCGCAGCCGCGCGGCAAGCACTTTGCCGTCAAAATGAAACCCATAGGCGGAATACGGATTTGAAGTAACTGCCAGCAGTTCTATCCGATTGAGTACCCGTATCCTTCCGCCGAACGCCTGCCAGCGCCGGAAGATATCCTGACTCAGCAGTATCCTGCTGCTGTCCTCGGCAATCAGCTCAAAGGCGGAAATGCGCCTGCCCAGCGTCAGCAGCGGCTTCAGCGCGCTGTCGGTCAGCGCGCCGCGAATATAGACCTGCTCCGGCTCGCCGTTTTTGATCTCCTTTATCAGCGATTCGGAGTCGGCATATGCGGTTTTTTCTCCGATGCATATCGCCTTCACGCTGTCATCCGCATCTTGCAGCGCCTGCAATATCCCGCTGCGCTTTTCCGTTTCCTCCAGCATGAGCACGCCGCATATATAGGCGGTATCGCGCACCACGGTGTCGATATTGCGGTCGTAAGAGGCGCCGGAGCAGAGAATGGTTCCCCTGCCCACTCTTGCCGAGCAAAGGCTGCGGCGGTTTATGGCGCCGTCCACGATTATCTTTTCTGCGCCGAGTTCGTAAAGAATATCCTTGAGCTTGACCACCTGCTCGGTCACGGAGGGACCTGCAAGCTGCACAAATCCGTCGCTGAGCGCCCGCAATATCACCACTCTGCCCATCGGCGTGCCGAACGGAAGCACTTCTGCAATCTCTCGCGTTATATCGCAAAACGGCACCAGCTTTTCCACCGTGACCGCCAGCGTACCTTTTTCCACATAAATAGGGGGTTTATAGGTTCCCGTTACCAGATCCAGCGCCTCCCCATCCCTGCCGACTGAGGTAAGCGCAAGTACTTTACAACTGCCGTAATATTCAGATGTAATCGTGTTCAGCACGGTGGTCTTACCCGCATTTTTGCACATGCCGGTAATGGATATCGTTTCAAACCCGTCCACCAGCGGTCTCAGCAGCTCCATTCGCAATCTCCCGTCAAATATTCAGAAATGAGTCCAGCATCTCCCCGATTATCTGATTTGATACCAGAAAGCCCTTGGGCGTAAGAGAATATACGCTCCCGTCGTGTTTTGCATATCCGCCGGAAACATACTTTTCAAGCACTCTTGCCGCCGGAGCAAAATCAACGTCAAACTCGGAAAAAAACCTATCGGCGTCTATGCCGGATGCCGTGCGCATCTTCAGCATTATATATTCGCCGGCGCGGTTGTCATATTCCGTTTCCTCGGCATCCTCCGCAACGTCTCCTTTGCCGGACAAAATCGCCTCTGTATATTGTTTTATATCTGCTGTAAAGTTAAATCGCTTGCCTCCAAAATAGCTGTGAGCGGCACAGCCGAAGCCGATATAATACCGTAAATCCCAGTACCTCATATTATGCCTTGACTCGTACCCCGGCACGGCAAAATTAGATATCTCATACTGGCGATATCCACATCCGGCAAGCTGCTCCACCGCGCTCAGATACATATCCGCCTGTGCGTCGTCGTCTGGTATGTCCGCCCATGTGCGCGCCGGAGTGTTTTCTTCCCGTTTAAGCGCATAGCAGGAGATATGCTTCGGCTCCAGCGCCGTGATATCCGACAGCGAACGCCGCCAGCTCTCCGCCGTCTGTCCGGGCAGACCGTACATCAAATCAAGCGAAATATTGTCCGTGCAATAATCGCGGCAGAGCTGCACCGCGCTGCGAGCCTGCTCAAAATCGTGCAGCCTGCCGATGAACGCAAGCTGCACGTTGTCGGAGGACTGTACTCCGAGCGACAGACGGTTTACGCCTGCCTTTTGCAGCGTGACGAGCAGCCGTTTGTCCACGCTCTCCGGATTGAGCTCGACCGTGACCTCCGCCCCTCTGTCAAGCGGCACGCATGTCCTGAGGTTTTTCAGCAGCTTGTCCAGTCGCTTGGCGCCAAAAACAGAAGGCGTCCCCCCGCCGATATACACGGTGTCTGCGACATACGAGTTTTGCGCCTTGAAATAATATTGCACGTGCTTTATCAGCGCGGACAGATAATCGTCCATTGTCCGTTCGTCCGCGCCGGCGAGCGAATAGAAATCGCAATATCCGCATTTTCGGCGGCAAAACGGCACATGAACATATATCCCTATCCGTTCCATCATCAATCCTCGTCAAGCCGCAGCACCGCCATAAACGCCTCCTGCGGCACCTCGACCGTGCCAAGGCTGCGCATGCGCTTTTTGCCTTCCTTCTGCTTTTCCAGCAGCTTCTTTTTCCGGGTGATATCGCCGCC
>JAFTDT010000070.1 GCA_017453985.1 Clostridia bacterium | reverse complement strand
CCGGAAGCTATGGAAACATACCATTCCGTCCGCTCTCCGCGCTCCGGATCCTCGGAAAGCACGAAGATGCATTTCTCCCCGCTTTCAAGCTCGGTGACGCCCGCCTCCAAAATATGGCTGTCCGGCAGATCTGCAATGTCCTCATACGTCGGTATATTTCCGGCGTCGTCCTCGGAGAAATCCCCGCGGCTGCCCTTGTAAAAGCTCTCGCCGCCGCTCCCCCAAATATAGGCATGATTTTCCGTCAGAAGAATATTCTTGGTCATGCCGCCGTTTCTGCCGTACAGGACAAAGCGGCTCGCCCCCTGCGCCCGCCAGCATTCGGTGCGAAAGCTCGCGCTCCCCCTCGCATGACGGTACTCGGTCTGCGCCGTAAAGCTGTACTGCTCCGGTCTGCGGAGCGAGGCGACGACCGCCTTGATATTCTCCCGGCTTATCTCGATCTGCTCCACGGTGTTTATATTATATTTTTCCATATCCTCCGGCTGACGGATATCGCCCTCGCCCTGCTGGGGCAACGTTATCCGCGCGTCGCCGCCGTCTCCGCCTCCCGTGAGCTTAAAGCTCAGGAAGATGCAGACGCTCAGCACCGCTATCGCCACGCACACTATCGCCATGGAACGCTTTTTCATATTTCCCGCTTTCCTTCTTACGCGCGCCCGGCTGCATCTCTGCGCCGCGCCGCCTCCTGCTCGCACTCTTTCTTAAAGCAATCGCACATCTTAGAGCCTATGTAGCCCAGATCTCCGCATTTCGCACAGGCGGGCTTGTCCTCCAGCCAGTCCGCCGGCTTGCCAAGCTTCTGCAAAAGCTCCGCACGGCGTGCGGTAAGGCTACGCTTCTCCGCCTCGATCTCCGCCTTTTCCCCCTGCGGCGCACGGGCATAGCGCGAGGCGCAGAGCCGCAGGCACTTTTCGTTCTCCACGAACTCCGGCGAGGCGGCGGCCAACTCCTCCAGCCGCTTTTTCATCGTCAGGCTGCGGCTGCGGCGGCGCTTTTCAAACAGCTTCATCACCGTCTGCTCCACCGTATCGGTCTGCGCCGGCGCCGTTTGGCGCGGCGGAGCCTTTTCCTCCTGCTGCGCCTGCTCGGCGGTCTTTATCCCCGCCGCCTCCCAGCGCCGCAGGATTTTGTCTATATACGCCCAGCTTATCTTGCCGGTATTGGTCAGCGTGCGGTCGTAGGCGATCTTCAGCAGCTCGTCGCTGAAGCCGGCGCGCTCCCACCCGTCGATATACTTCTGCTCCGTCTCGCCCGGCAGCCTGCCGTATATCCCGAACAGCGCCAGTATATTCCTGCTGCGGTGCAGGCGCAGCTTCTGCCCGTCGAGATACCTCTCCGCCTTTTCGTAATTATCTATCCCGAGGTCGTGCCACAGATACGCCTGCTTTTCCAGCTCGCGCACGCTCAGCCTGAGATTTGCCTTGCAGTAGCTGATCAGCAGCGCCAGCACGTCCGCCGACAGATTGAGGACATCATACACGCCGAAAAGCGACTCCAGCTCGCTCTTTCTCATCATGCGTCCCAGCGCCGCCTCCATATAATTGCAAAGCCCGTTGAAGGCGGCGTCCTCCCGCCTGACCTGCACAAGCTCCTGCGGATGATAGCGCGAGGAGTCCTTGGGCGGGGGCATACTCTCGTCCGCCGCAAGCCCGAACAGCTTCAGCACGCTAAGCGCCCTCGCGCATCTCTCACCGTCGATGCCGAGCCATTCGGCGGCCTCGCTGAGGCTGCACGCGCCTCCGTTTGCCACCGCATACGCATACAGAAGCGCCGCGTCGCCGTTCTTTGCACGGGCGAGCGCAGCCATTGCCTGCTGTCCTTCTGTTTTTATCATTACCTGCTCCAAACAGCTCGTCCTTTCTGCCGGATCGTCTGCAAATGATTATATCAAAAATATAATGATGAGTAAAGCCAAAAAGGACTGGAATTTTTCAAACTTTCTTGTTATACTGATATTTAGTTATACCATATCCGTGATAAAACAGTGAAAGGAGCGCGCGCGTCATGGAAAATATCCCTTTTCTCATCTGCCCGCAGGCGCACGACCGATATTTTTCCGCGGAGATACTTTTCCGCTCCGTTTCATCTTACATAGCCTCCGCCGCAGCGGAGGCGGGAGGGGAGCTTTTCTCCCCGTCAGGTGACACCCGCTCGCCATATGCCGAGTTTTTTGAACGGTTCGGCGAGGCTGACAGGGTGTTACTGTTCTTTCTGCCCTGCCCCGCCGTATCTGCGGCGGCGCTTGCGGAGCTCTGCGCACGCGGCGCAGAGTCTCCCCATCTGCTCGTTTCCAGCGGGCGGATCGCCGCGGTGTGCGGCGCTCCCTCGCTCGTGCGGGAGGCCGAGCTGAGCGGCTTTCCGCGCATTGAGCTGCCTGAGGACGAGGCGGTGATCGTCTGCGACCCCCGCTCGCTGCTCCTTGCCCAGAGAACGCTGCTCGATCGCATGATCTGTGCGCATATGGAGCGCGGCGTGATCTTTACCGACCCCGCAAGCGTGCTGCTCTCGCCCGATACGCATATCGGCGCAGGCACCGTGGTACTGCCGAACTGCCAGTTTCTCGGCAGCACCTCCGTCGGTGAGGGCTGCCGCATCGGTCCCAACAGCCTGCTGGAAAACGCCCGCATCGGCGACAGGGTACAGGTGAACGCCTCGCAGATATTCGACAGCTCCGTGGGCGAGATGACGACGGTTGGTCCCTTTGCCTATATCCGCCCCGGCTGCCGCATCGGCAGTCATGCCCGCATCGGCGACTTTGTGGAGCTGAAGAACTCCGCCATCGGCAGCGGCACCAAGGTGTCCCACCTCACATACATCGGAGACAGCGACCTCGGCGAGCGCATCAACGTGGGCTGCGGCGTTGTGACCGTGAATTACGACGGCAAGATCAAGCAGCGCTGCACCGTTGGCGACGGCAGCTTCATCGGCTGCAATGTCAATCTGATCGCGCCGGTGCGCATCGGCTCCGACGCATACATCGCCGCCGGCTCCACCGTCACCTACGACGTGCCGGACGGCGCGCTTGCCATCGCCCGTCAGCGCCAGTCCGTGAAGCCGGACTGGGTGAAAAAAAGAAAAGAAAGCAACAGGCTGTAAAAAAATAAAGGAACATAAAAATTATTTGGGGGTAATCAAAATGATTCCGCACGGTACGAAAATCAAGGTATTCGCAGGCAACTCCAACATTCCTCTCGCACAGCAGATCGCGTCATCTCTCGGCGTCGAGCTTGGACGCGCCACAGTCAGCAAGTTTTCTGACGGCGAGATATCCGTCTCCATCGGCGAGACCGTCCGCGGCACCGACGTGTTCGTGGTGCAGTCCACCTGCAGCCCCGTGAATGACCATTTCATGGAGCTGCTGATCATGATCGACGCCTTCCGCCGCGCCTCCGCCGGACGCATCACCGCCGTTATCCCGTATTTCGGCTATGCCCGTCAGGACCGCAAGGCAAAGGCGCGCGACCCCATCTCCGCCAAGCTCTGCGCCAATCTGCTCCAGAGCGCCGGCGCAGACAGGGTGCTGACCATGGATCTGCACGCGACGCAGATACAGGGATTTTTCGATATCCCGGTGGATAATCTGCTCGGCACCTCCGTGCTGATGCCTTATTTCGCCGACAAATACGGGCTGCACAACAACAATTTCGTAGTCGTGGCGCCCGACCTCGGCTCTGTCGGGCGCGCCCGCAAGTTCACCGAGCGGCTCGACCTGCCGCTCGCCATCATCGACAAGCGCCGCCAGCGCGCCAATGTCTCCGAGGTCATGAACATCATCGGCGACGTGAGCGGCAAGAAGGTGCTGCTGGTGGACGACATGATCGACACCGCCGGCACGCTGTGCAACGCCGCCGCCGCGCTGGTGAACATCGGCGGCGCGACCGAGGTGTATGCCTGCGCCACGCACGGAGTCCTCTCCGGACCCGCCATTGACCGGCTGGAAAACAGCGTGATAAAGGAGATATACCTGCTTGACACTGTGCCGCTGACTCCGGAAAAGCAGATCGGCAAGATCAAGGTGCTGTCCGTGGCGAGCATGTTCACCGAGGCGATCAAGCGCATATACGAGGAAATATCCGTTTCCGATCTCTTTGCTTAAATCAAGATTGCGAGGTTTTTAATATTTTCAGACGACGCAAGCAGCCGGAGCCGAAAAGCTGCGATTTTATGATCGTGGGACTCGGCAATCCGGGAAGAAAATACGAAGGCACACGGCACAACGCCGGCTTTGAAGCGGCGGATATCCTCTGCGAAAGGCTCGGCGGCGGGCGCATGACCAAGCTGATGTGCCGCAGCGCCTATGCGCTGTGCCGTTATGAGGACAAGACGCTGCTGCTTGTAAAGCCGCAGACCTTTATGAACCTATCCGGAGAAGCCGTGCGGGATATGGCAGAACGCTTTTCCGTGCCCCCGGAAAAGATAATCGTCCTCTCCGACGACGTTGCCCTGCCCTCCGGCAGACTCCGCATACGCATGCGCGGCAGCGACGGCGGGCACAACGGGCTGAAAAATATCATTTACCATTTGCAGAGCGACAGCTTTCCGCGCGTGCGCATCGGCGTCGGCGCGCCGGAGGACGAGGATATGGCGGACTTTGTGCTCTCCCCCATGGACAGCGCCGCCATGGATGGCGTCAGGAAAGCGCCGGAGGCGGCGCTGGCGCTGGTTTCTCACGGAGCGAGCTACGCCATGCAGCATTTCAACGGCACGAATTGACCCCTAAACCAACCAGGCATATACACCCCGCCTTGATAAAAGGCGGGGCAATGCTGCGTTGACCGAATACCGTTTTTCAGGAGGAGCCTATGCACTCTCTTACCGCTCTTATACAGACCATGCCGGAATATCGGAAGCTGCGTCAGGCTGTCCTGTCCGGCAGCCGCGCGCTCTCCTTTTACGGTCTGTCCCCCGTCCACCGCGCAACCTTTGCCGCCGCGCTGCTTCAGGAGCTTGAGCGCCCGATATGCCTCATTGCCCGCGACGAAAGCTCCGCCAAGGCGCTCCTTGCGGATATCGAAGCCTTGATCGGCGAGCACGGCAGCTTTTTGCCGTCTCGCGACATGACCTTTCACAATATCTACGGCATGTCCCGCGAGTATGAGCATGCGCGCATCGCCGCGCTGCATTCCTTCCGCAGCGGCAGCAGCCGCTTTATGACCGCTTCTGCCGACGCTATGATGCTGCGCACCATGCCGCCGGAGGTGATGGAGCGCGCCTGCATAAGCCTGAACGGAAACGGGACCTATGACCTCAGCGAGCTTGCCGTGCGGCTGCTGGACGCCGGATATACCCGCACGGAGCAGGTCGAGGGTCCCGGACAGTTCGCACTGCGCGGCGGCATACTGGATGTTTTTCCCGCCGGGGCGGAGGCGCCTCTGCGTGCGGAGTTCTGGGGCGACGAGATCGACTCCCTCGGCGTTTTTGACGCCATGACCCAGCGCCGCAGCAGCAATCTGCGCGAGGCGCTGATACTGCCCGCACGGGAGATCCTTCCCTCGCTTGGAGAAGGCGGCGCGGACGGGCTGTGCGAGCGTCTGCGTGCCGCCGCAGGCGGAAAAGGCGTCTCCGCCCAGCTTCTGGAAACGATAAACGGCGACGTCGAACGGATATCGCAGAGCCGCGACCTTCCCGCCGCAGATAAATATGCCTCCCTGATCTATCCGGAGTTTTCCTCCGCCTTTGACCATCTGCCGCCGGACACGCTGCTGATATGCTCGGACTCCGGCGGCGTTGGCGAGTGCGCCCGCGGCTTTGCCGAGCGACAGAGCGAGCAGACCGTCAGTCTGCTGGAAAACGCGCTGCTGCCGCCGGTGAAAAGCGGCTTTGGGCTGAGTGCAGAGGAGCTCGACGCGCATTTAGGCAGTCGGCAGACACTGTATTTCGACACCTTTCTCAGCGCAGGCACTCATCCCGACGCCATACTCTCTCTCGACGCCAAGCAGCTCCCTTCCTTTGGCGGAAACACGGAAAACGCGCTGCGCGATCTTACAAACTATATAGAGATGGGCTATACCGTGCTGGCGTTTGCCGGCGGGCAGGCGCGGGCGAAAAATCTCTCGCTCCTGCTGGAAGAAAACGGTCTGCCCTGCTCCGCCGAGCCTGCCGCCTCGCGCATAACCGTGCTGCCGGACAATCTCAGCGCCGGCTTTGAATACCCCTCGATACGCCTCGCCGTCGTCTGCGAGGGAGAGCCGCCGCGCAGAGCGGCGCGCCGCGCCTCCTCCGCCGAAAAAAAGAACCGCATCCGCGACTTTTCCGACCTCTCGCCCGGCGACCTCGTGGTGCACGAAAGTCACGGCATCGGGCGTTTCGTAGGCGTGGAGCGCATACAGGTGGACAAGATCTGGCGCGATTATATCAAGATCGCCTTTGCCGGGACGGACTTTGTTTTCGTCCCCGCGACCGCGCTCAACCTCATCAGCAAATACATCGGCAGCGGCGGTGACAACGCCTCCGTGCGGCTGTCCAAGCTGGGCGGCAGCACCTGGGCAAAGACCAGACAGCGCGCCAAGCATTCCGCGCAGGAGCTTGCCCGCGAGCTGCTCCGCCTGTACGCCGCCCGCCGCAGCACGCCGGGCTTTGCCTTTCCGGAGGACGACGACTGGCAGCGCAGCTTTGAGGAAAGCTTTCCCTATGACGAAACGGAGGCGCAGCTTGTCTGCGCGCAGGAAATAAAGCACGACATGCAGCAGCCATATCCCATGGACCGCCTGCTGTGCGGCGATGTCGGCTTCGGCAAGACGGAGGTCGCCTTCCGCGCCGTGATGAAGTGTCTGCTCGCCGGCAAGCAGGCGGCGATACTCGTGCCGACAACGGTGCTGGCGCGTCAGCATTACGTCACCGCCTGCGAGCGGTTTTCCTCACAGGCTGTCAGGATCGAAATGCTCAGCCGCTACCGCACCCCGGCGCAGGCGCGCGAGACTTTGCGCCGCGTGAAGAACGGACAGTGCGACCTGCTGATCGGCACGCACCGCATACTGCAAAAAGACGTGGAGTTCGGCAGGCTCGGTCTGCTGATAGTGGACGAAGAACAGCGCTTCGGCGTGACGCACAAGGAGCGCATCAAGCAGATGTCCGCCGCCATCGACGTGCTGACGCTGACGGCGACGCCGATCCCCCGCACGCTCAACATGGCGCTGTCCGGCATACGCGACATGAGCGTGCTGGAGGACGCGCCGCTGGGACGGCAGCCCGTGCAGACCTATGTGCTGGAGCACAGCGACGCCGTACTGCGCGACGCCATGCGCCGCGAGCTTTCCCGCGGGGGGCAGGTATATTACCTGCACAACCATATAGACAGCATCGAGCGCACTGCCGCGCGCATACAGCAGGACTTCCCCGAAGCCGTCGTCGCCGTGGGGCACGGCCGTATGAGCGAGGAGGAGCTGGGCGGCGTGATGAGCAAGATGTATGCCGGAGAGATATCCATTCTTGTCTGCACCACCATCATCGAGACCGGCATAGATATCCCCAACGTCAACACCCTGATAATCGAGGACGCCGACCACATGGGACTGGCGCAGCTCCACCAGATACGCGGGCGCGTGGGGCGCAGCGCAAGGCGGGCATACGCCTATTTCACCTACCGCCGCGGCAAGGTGCTGAGCGAGATCGCGCAGAAGCGCCTGTCCGCCATACGCGAGTTTGCAGAGTTCGGCTCTGGCTTTAAGATCGCCATGCGCGACCTGGAAATTCGCGGCGCGGGCAATGTCCTCGGCGCGGAACAGAGCGGACACATGATGAACGTCGGCTATGACATGTATCTGCGTCTGCTGGAGGAGGCGGCAGGCGAACTGAAGGGCGAGCGCCCCGCCGCCTCCGCCAGAAACTGCCTCGCCGATCTGAACGTCTCCGCCAATATCCCCCAAAGCTATATGGCGGACGCGGGGCAGCGCGTGGAGTTTTACCGCCGCATAGCTCTGATATCCTCCCATGAGGACTACGGCGACATGCTCGACGAGCTGTGCGACCGCTTTGGCGAGCCGCCCGCCTCCGTCGTCGCGCTGCTGGACATCGCTCTCATGCGCGCCGACGCCTCTGCCGTCGGCATATACGAGATAAACCAGAAGGGCGGCAGCGTGCTGTTTTATTTCCACCGCGATTCGCTGGAGGCGTCCATGGCAGCCTGTGCCGCGCCGGCCTTTAAGGGGCGCGTGCTGCTGAACGCCGGAGAAAAACCGTACATCAGCCTGCGGCTGCGCCCCGGAGAAGACCCGCTGGCGCAGTCCGCCTCCTTCATCAAGCTTTACAACGGCGCCGCCTCGTGATAAAATCGCCTTAGAGACGCCGATACAGTTTTTAATTCAAAGGAGTTTTTCCGCATGCTGAAGAAGACCGCTTTGCTCCTGTGCCTGCTGCTGGCGCTTGCCGCGCTCGCCGCATGCTCTCCCAGTCCCACCGCTGTCGCCGTCGGCAAAAACCGGGTGGACGCCTCCGAATACGCCTTTTATCTCAATTACAACCGCCTGCGTTCCGAGGAGGGCGGCGAGCCTGAATATGGCGAGGCTGCCACCGCCGCGGCACGGGAAAGCTCGCTCAATCAGATAATAACGAACGAGCTGATTCGTATAAAATGCCGCGAGCTGGGGCTTGAGTTGGAGCGCGAGCAGAAGGAGCTGCTGCGCGAAAACAAGCAAACGCTGATAGATTCGCTGGGCGGCAAGGCGGCGTATCTGGAGTTCCTGCGCGAGTCCGCGCTGACCGACCGCGCCTACGACAAGTTTCAGGAAAACTCGCTTTATTACGAGCTTTTGTTCGATCATATCGCCTCTGAATATGCCCCCTCAGACGAGGAGCTGCGCAGATATTTTGCCGAAAATTACATCATGGTCAAGTATATCCGCATCGCTTTGATAGACGAGCTGGGCGAGCCGCTCGGCGAGCGGGACGCCGCCGAAAGGCTGCAGCTTGCCGAGGATGTGCTGGCGCTCGCGCAGGAGGAAGGCGCGGATTTTGACCTTCTCATCTCCGAATATAACGACGACGTAAGCATGGCGGATGCCTACGAAGGGCTTGTGCTGAGCCGTCTGGAGGCAGAAGGCGCGGAATATCTGCTGCCGGCGTTTGAGCTGGCAGTCGGCGAGGTCGGCGGAATCTATACCGGCAGCGACGGATATTACATCATTCGCCGTCTCAACCTCGGCGCGGGATATTTTGAGGAAAACCGCGAATATATACTGCAGAGCGCCGAAAACCACAATTTCTCCCGTCTGCTGGAGGAATGGAAGGGCGAGACCAGGATAAAAACATACGATATAATCGAAAAAATAGACCTCGGCAACCTCATGGAGTATGTAAAATAGACCATTTAAGAAAAAAGTAAGAGAAACATCAGCATTGCCATAATATTTGTTTGCTACCATTTAAACAAACGCCGGATAAATTCCGGACAGGCAGCGAAAAAGTCTCTTTCGCCGTCCTGTCCGTCACCGCTGCAAAGGAGTGATCGCCTTGCCTCAGACTCCCTGTATTTTAGTCGTTGACGACGACCGTGAGATAGCCCGCGCCATCGAACAGTTTCTCGTCCGCGAGGGATATCGCGTGCTGCTTGCCTATGACGGCATGCAGGCGCTGGACGCGCTGGCATCCAACAACGTCCAGCTGATCATTCTCGACGTCATGATGCCGAAGCTCGACGGGCTTTCTGCTACCATGAAGATACGTCAGACCCGCAATATCCCCATCATCATACTCTCTGCCAAGAGCGAGGAGAGCGACAAGGTGCTGGGGCTTTCCATGGGCGCCGACGACTATGTTACCAAGCCCTTCAACCCCGCAGAGCTGGTCGCCAGAGTAAGCTCGCACCTGCGCCGCTATATCCACCTCGGCGACATGGCTGCCGCCGAGAAAAATCTGCACCCCGTGACCGGCTCGCTGGAGCTGGACACCGAGGCAAAGCAGCTGCTTGTGGACGGCGAGCCGGTGCGCCTGACCGCTACCGAATACCGCATAGTTGAGCTGATGACGCAGAACCTCGGCAGGGTCTTTTCCGCCGAGGAGATTTACGAGCGAGTGTGGAACGAGGAGGCGTTCGCGGTGGAAAACACCGTAATGGTGCATATCCGCCGCATCCGTGAGAAGATAGAGATAAATCCTAAGGAGCCGAAATATTTAAAGGTGGTTTGGGGAATTGGCTACAAAATGGAGAAAATTTAGCCGCAGCAAGCCGTTTAAGGCGGCGCTGTTCATGCTTGTCGTGCTGCTTGTCAGCACGGTGGCGTTTTATACCGTAAAGACATTGCTTACCATCCAAAATCTCGACTATACCAACGATTTTTACCCGGAGGCAGTACTCGGCAGCGAATATACGGACTCCAATGAGTTTTTGGACAACGTGCGCTATACGCTCAATCTCGTGTGCTCCTATACCTTCGACCCATCGCTCGTTCAGGGATATGACAATTATCATCTGCTGCTGGATGACAACGCCAAAAGCACGCTGGTAGTCCCGGATATCGATATTCCCAACGGAGTCATCTTCTATGGAGAGACGGCAACCGACAGTCTTTCCAACTGCAATCTTTCCACCCTTGCGGAGTTCTCCTCACGCTCAGCCTACTATATCGCCTGGGAGAACGAAGAGCTGCTCTTCGGCGCCGGCTTGAATACCCGCATACGCTCCGCCGTCATTCGCTATGACATACCGAGATACAATATACGCAGGATGTACATCGCCTTTCTGCCGTCATATTTTATGGAAAGAGAGTCCAACTGGCAGCTTTCCGAAAAATCCGTGACGCCGGAGCTGCGCATGACCATCGGCTGTCTCGCCGTTGCCCTGCTGGGATTTATAATACTGCTCTTCGTCACCGGCAGAAGCCCCGACAGCGATGAGGTAACTGTCGGTTATTTGGGACATATATACAGCGATATCCTGCTTGCCATGCTTATCGCCTTATCCTACGGACTGTACATGTCCCTCTATTCCATAGAGCTAAATATCTCCGCCATGGCTTCTGAGATAATCTGCTGGATGGCGTTCGGCTCGGCATTCATCTTTTTCACCTGCGTGCTGGCGCTGTTTTTGGCGCTGGCGCGCAAGCTCAAGCGCGGGATATTCACCCGCCACAGTCTTATATATACCGTCTGCCGGCTCATATACCGCTTTTTCGCCGCAATACTGCGCGGCGTCGGCAGCTTTTTCACCGAGCTTTTCAGCTCGCGGGACCTCAGTAAGCCGTTTGCCGCCACGATGTTCCGCCGGCAGGTCGTCTTCATCTGCTTCTCGGTGTTTTTTGCCGCCGTGCTCTGCATCATGCTGCTGGGCGGAGTGCCTTTGTACCTCTGCCTTGCCGTAGTGCTCATCGAGTTTATTCTTTGCTATTTTTACGTAAAGAGCAACAACCGCGTATTCTCCGACATGCAGGAGATCGACGTGCAGACCGAGCATATCGCCGACGGCGAG
Organism: Clostridia bacterium; assembly: GCA_017453985.1. Classification (GTDB taxonomy): domain Bacteria; phylum Bacillota; class Clostridia; order Oscillospirales; family Butyricicoccaceae; genus RGIG3726. The sequence goes on along the minus strand of JAFTDT010000070.1, from coordinate 963 downwards.
CTGCTCTATGTGCCGCCGCTCGCGCCGGACTCCGAGTTTGCCGAGCTGTCTTCGCGTCTGTCCAATATCGGCGAAGGACTGCAGAAGGCGCTTGACCGCCAGCTTTCCAGCGAGAGGATGAAAATCGATCTCGTCGCCAACGTGTCGCACGACCTCAAAACCCCGCTGACGAGCATCATCGGCTACATCGACCTGCTGAAGCAGGACGGCAGCCTGTCGCCGGAGGCGCAGGACTATGTGGAGATACTTTCGCAGAAATCGCTGCGGCTGAAGTCCATGATAGAGGATCTGTTCGACCTTGCCCGCACTACCAGCGGCGACGCCCCGCTGACGCTTGAGACGCTCGACTTCCGTCGACTGATCGAGCAGACCATCGCGGATATGGAGGACAAGATCGACGCCGCCATGCAGACGATCCGCTGCAATATATACCCTGCACCGCTGTATATACGCGGCGACGGAAACAAGCTGTACCGAGTGGTGCAGAACGTCATCGACAACGCGCTCAAATATTCCATGCCCGGCACGCGCATCTTCATCGAGCTGGAAAGCAGCGGGCTTGACGCCGTGCTTTCCGTCAAGAACACCGCCAGATATGAGATGGATTTTTCCGCCGAGGAGGTGCTGGAACGCTTTTCGCGCGGCGACAAATCGCGCAGCACCGAGGGCAGCGGGCTGGGGCTCTCGATAGCCAACAGCTTTACCAACGCCTGCGGCGGGCAGTTTGACGTGCAGATAGACGGCGACCAGTTCAAGGTGCTGGTGCGCTTTCCCACCGTGCAGCCGCCGGAGACACGGACGGCGGAGACAGCGGAGGAGCTGCCCGAGGAGAGCAGTCTGCCAGAGGCTCTGCCGGAGTCATATGACGAGCCGGAGGAAGACCTTGCGGAAGCTGATATATGACTGAACAAAGGGCGCGGAATTCTGCCGCGCCCTTTGCCATGCTGTCATTCCGCTCGTTTT
>JAFTDT010000006.1 GCA_017453985.1 Clostridia bacterium | reverse complement strand
TCATGCGTCTGCTCCTTCAGGCATGGAAGAATTGATCCGCGGCAGAGTGATCTGACAGAGCAACTCGCAAAGCACAATCACAAGCACAAGACCCGAGCGGGGGAGCGGGATTCGCTCCCGCCCCCTCGCTCAAGTCCCAAAACCAACTTATTCTACCGAAAACAGCAAAAGACCCGCGCCGCAGCGGAGATTTCTGCCCTGCGCGGCGCAGCATGACAAAGCTTTCTGTCTGATTTAACATAGCAAAGCGGAAAACCCTCCGCGGGATTTGTGTCTTTCCCGTCGGAGGGTTTTTCGTTGTTGTTTATTATTTTGGCATGATGACCGCATAAACCGCGCCCCGAAAGCATCCAAGAAGCTTTCGGGGCAAACATGCCAAAGAATCGCAGAAAGAGCGGACTTGCAAACCGGAGAGCGCAAACGCAGCTTATCGCATATATGCGAAACTCCGTCTTGCGCCGAATGTGTAAGAATTAGAATGAGTTGTAAAAAGAGGAGAGATATGGACAATATAACAAGGAACGCACGGCATAGGCAATCCCTAATTCACTATGTACAAAAGATAGCATCACAGCCGCGGCAAGGATAATATATTGTTTTTAAAAATAGACTAAGGGTCGGAAATGTCTTGACATCAGCTCTTGCATAACTTATAATACAGAAAACAGACTGTTGGTCGGTTATGGAGGCAAAGTATGAAAAAAGGCGAACGGCGAAAAGATGAGCTGATTAAAATCGCTTATAAAAAGTTTCTGAAAAACGGCTATGAACAAACGAGCGTGGATGAAATCATAGAAGAAGCGCAGATTGCCAAGGGTACGTTTTATTACCACTTTCCGAGCAAGGAAGCGACTCTTGCGGCAGTTATAGATATGATGATCGACGACGAGGTTTACAGGGCAAAGGAAATCATAGCCGGCTCCTTGCCCGTTTCCGAGAAATTGGCGGCTGTGATATATTCATTCCGCCCAAGCCGAGATGAGCAGAGTATTGCAAATGCGGTCAATGCCGAGGATAACATCATACTTCATGAGAAGCTGAACAAAAGACTGATTGCTGAGGCAGTGCCGCTGCTTTCCGAGATAGTAAAAGAAGGCATTCGGCAGGGAGTATTTGAATGCGAACAGGTTGAAGAACGCGTAAAGATGATATTCATTTTGAGCTTCCGCATGTTCGATGATGGTGATTATACACAGAATGATGTGACCGCATTTATCGACATGGCGGAGAAAACGATTGGAGCAAAGCCGGGAACAATGGACTTTATCAGTGAATTGCTTCCGAAAGGAGAAAAATGATGACGAACACAAGGGGAAAATATAAATACAGACCGATACGCTTTTTTGTATGCGCATACCTGTTTACATGGATTTTCTGGATACCGGCAATTTTCGTTTCGGAAAATACAGGTGTGGCGCTTATGCTCTTGGGTCTTTGCGCCCCGGCAATCGTATCCACGGTGTTTGTGCTTGCTTCCGGCTGTGATGAATTAAAGCAGGATCTTAAAAACAAAATAATAGGCTTCTATAAAGTGAAATGGGTAAATGTGTTTTGGGCAATCATTGTTTTTGCGTTGATTGTAGTCGCTTCCATCCTTGTTTCTCTTTTGTTCGGTCAATCAATAGACCAGCTTTCCTTTACGGAGGATTTTTCATTTACCGGAGTGGGAATTGGGACTGCTTTTATAACCATTATTTTGGCGTCGATAATTGAAGAAGTCGGTTGGAAGGGATACTGCGAGGATTCCATCGGGGAATATATGAATTGGTTTTGGGAATCCTTGATTTTTGGGGTTTTGTGGTCTTTATGGCATCTGCCTCTTATCTTTATTGAGGGAACATACCATGCCGGACTAATGGTAAATCCTTTGTATGTAATCAATTTCTTCATAAGTGCAATCCCGGGAGGATATATCATTACATGGGTGTATCTTGTCAGCGATCGTTCAATATTTGCGTGCATGATCTTCCATCTTTTTGCGAATTTCATGCAGGAAAAGATAGCCATGACTCAGGAAACCAAGTGTATTGAAACAGCAGTCTTTATTGTCGCCACGATCATCATTGTTGCATGCAACAAGAAAATGTTCTTTGAAACGGATCATGTCGGGAGGCTGCTTGAAACGAGGTTTGGCGAGGGACGCATGAAATGAGCTTCGGGTTCAAACGATCTCCGTTGCACTGATTACCCGCAAACATCGGAATTTACGCAAAAACGTCTATAGGGCTTTGTGCCCGGAGGCGTTTGGCCTCGGCGCAATCTGCTTATTTCATCGCGGCGGCGGAGAGCATCAGCTTTATGCGGTTGAGCTGATTTACTTCGGACGCGCCGGGATCGTAATCCACGGCGACGATATTTGCCTCCGGATACTGCTTCTTCAGCGCCTTTATCACGCCCTTGCCGACCACATGGTTCGGCAGACAGGCAAAGGGCTGTATGCAGACGATGTTCGGCGCGCCGGATGCTATCAGCTCCGCCATTTCCCCGGTGAGGAACCAGCCCTCGCCGTACTGATTGCCGAGCGACAGCACGGGCTTGGCGAGCTGCGCAATATGGCGTATCGGCATCGGCGGCTCAAAGCGGCGGCTGCGCGCCAGCGCGTCCGTCGCGGGCTTGCGCAGCAGGCGTATCGCTTCCAGCCCCGCTCTGGCGGCAAGCGTGGTCCCCAGCGCCTTGCCGAGATACTTGTGCTTGTATTCGGAATTGTAAAGGCAGTAGTTCATGAAATCCATCAGATCCGGCACGACAGCCTCGGCGCCCTCGCGCTCCAGAAGCTCCACCAGACGGTTGTTGGCGAGCGGCATATACTTGACCAGTATCTCGCCGACGACGCCGACGCGCGGCTTGCGCGCCGTTTCGTCCAGCGGCAGCGTGTCGAAGGCCTCGACAATGCCGCGGCAGACCTCGCCGTAGGTCGGCGCGCCGCGCCGGGTGAGCGACTCTATGGCGATGCTCCGCCATTTTTCGTGCAGCGCGTCAGCGGAGCCGCGCAGCAGCTCGTATGGACGCACACGGTACAGGCAGCGCATGAACAGGTCGCCGTAGACTATCGCCCGCGCCGCGTCGAGCAGCATGGCGGGAGAGAGTCTGAAGCCGGGATTTTTCTCCATGCCGTTGAGATTGAGGGAAATGACCGGGATATGCCCCAGCTTTGCCTTGTCCAGCGCGCGGCGGATAAATCCGACGTAATTGCTGGCGCGGCAGCAGCCGCCGGTCTGCGTCATGATGATGGCGAGCCGGTCGGTGTCGTATCTTCCGGAAAGCACCGCCTCCATTATCTGTCCCACGGTGATGATGGAGGGATAGCAGGCGTCGTTGTTGACAAAGCGCAGCCCCGTGTCGATGGCGCCGCGATTGTCGTTGCCCAGCACGACAAGGTCATAGCCGTGCTTGTGAAACACCGGCTCCAGCAAATCGAAATGTATCGGACTCATCTGCGGCGCGAGCACGGTATAGCCGCGCATCTGCGGCGTGAATACCGCGCGCTCGTACCTGATGCTCTGCGGAACGGCGGCGCCGCGCCCTCTGCGCTGCTGCATCGCCGCCAGCAGGCTGCGTATGCGTATGCGCGCCGCGCCGAGATTGCTTATCTCGTCGATCTTCAGCACGGTGTAAAGCCTTCCGCTGCCCTCAAGTATTTCGCTCACCTGGTCGGTGGTGACGGCGTCCAGCCCGCAGCCGAAAGAATTGAGCTGCACCAGCTCCAGCTCGTCGTGCCCGCGCACGAACTCCGCCGCCGAATACAGGCGGGAATGGTACACCCACTGGTCGTTGACGCGCAGCGGACGCTCGGCTTCCGGCGCCGGCGGCAGACTGTCCTCCGTCAGCACGGCAAGCCCGTAGGCGGCTATCATCTCCGGTATGCCGTGATTTATCTCCGAATCTACGTGGTAGGGTCTGCCCGCCAGCACCACGCCGCCGTGACCGGGCTGAGCCGCCCAGCGCAGCGCCTCCGCGCCGGCGGCGCGGATATCCCGCTTGGCAGCCTCCTGCTCGCGCCAGGCGGCACGCACCGCACGCCGCACCTCGCAGGCGCCGATGCCCCACTCCTTGCGGCAGAGCTGCACCAGCCGCTTTGCCGCCGTGCGTTCGCTGGTAAAGGCGATGAAGGGGCGGATATAGCGCACGCCGCCGTCAGCGACCGCCTCCACGTTGTTCTTGAGATTTTCGGGATAGGACACGACTATCGGGCAGTTGAAGTGATTTTGCGCGCCGCGCGTCTCCTGACGCTCGTAGAACACACAGGGGTGGAATATCGTCTGCACGCCCTGCTCCGCCAGCCATTGCACGTGACCGTGCGCCAGCTTTGCCGGATAGCATTCCGACTCCGAGGGTATGCTCTCCATGCCCAGCTCGTATATCTTGTGGCTCGACTCCGGCGAAAGCACGACGCGGAAGCCGAGGCGGGCGAAAAAAGTCGCCCAAAACGGGTAATTTTCGTACATATTCAGCACACGCGGTATGCCGATGACGCCGCGCGGCGCGTCCTCCGCAAAGCTGTAGCGGAAAAGCCGCTCCTGCTTGTAGGCGACCAGATTGGGCGCGTCCTTGCCCGCGTCTCTCGCGCTCAGACCGCGCTCGCAGCGATTGCCGGAGATGTGTCGCTCGCCGGAAGGAAAGCTGTTTACGGTCAGCATGCAGCGGTTGGAGCAGCCGCCGCAGCGCGTGGTCGCGGTCGTATAAGTCAGCCCCAGCAGCTCCTCGTGCGGCAGCATGCGCGTCTCCTGCCCGCTGTACCGCTCGCGCGCGATCAGCGCCGCGCCGAAGGCGCCCATCAGTCCGGCGATGTCCGGGCATATCGCCTCGACGCCCGCCACCTGCTCAAAGGCGCGCAGCACCGCCCGGTTGTGGAAGGTACCGCCCTGCACGACCACCGTTTTGCCGAGCTGCGAGGGGTCGGAGAGCTTTATCACCTTGAACAGCGCATTTTTTATCACCGAATACGCCAGTCCGGCGGAGATATCGCGCACGGAAGCGCCCTCCTTCTGCGCCTGCTTGACGTTGGAGTTCATAAAGACCGTGCAGCGTGTGCCGAGGTCGATGGGATGCTCCGCCCGCAGCGCCTCCTGTGCAAACTCCTCGGCGCTGTAGCCGAGCGACTGCGCGAAGCTCTCGATAAAAGAGCCGCAGCCGGAGGAGCACGCCTCGTTGAGCATGATGCTGTCCACCGCGCCGCCGCGCAGCTTGATGCATTTCATATCCTGCCCGCCGATGTCCAGCACGCAGTCCGTCTCTGGGGCGAAAAAGGTCGCCGCCGTGCAGTGCGCCACTGTTTCCACCTCGCCCTCGTCGAGCGAAAACGCCGCCTTCAGCAGCGTCTCGCCGTAGCCGGTGGAGCAGGAGCGCACGATGCGCGCGCCCTCCGGCAGCGCGGCATAAAGCTCGCGCATGGCGTCCATGGCGGTCTGCACCGGCGAACCGCGGTTGCTTGCGTAATGGGAAAAGAGCAGCTCGCCGTCCTCGCCGATGAGGGCGAGCTTGGTGGTGGTGGAGCCTGCGTCCACGCCGAGGAAGCAGTTTCCGCGGTAAGCGGCGATGTCGCCGCGGCTGACCGCGGCGCGGCTGTGGCGGGAGCGGAACGCCTCATATTCCTCACTGCTTGCAAACAGCGGCGCCAGCCGCTTCAGCTCAAAGTCCATCTTCACGCCCGCCCGAAGACGGCTTATCAGCTCCGCTATCCGCACCGGCTCTGCGTCTCCGGCGGCGTCCGCCGCGCCGATAGCGGCAAAAAGATGGGAGTTTTCCGGCTCGACGATGTTTTCCGGCGTGAGGCGGAGCGTGCGGATAAAAGCCTTCCGCAGCTCCGGCAGAAAATGCAGCGGCCCGCCCAAAAACGCCACGCAGCCGCGTATCGGCTTGCCGCAGGCAAG
>JAFTDT010000069.1 GCA_017453985.1 Clostridia bacterium | reverse complement strand
TGATTAGGAGCGTCAGCGACGCGAGCGGGAGCGAGCCGCGCGCGAGTGCGCGCGTCTGATTTGCGGGAATTCACTTCCCGCAAATCTAACCAATTACTCAGGGTTCCCGTTTTGACCCAGCGAAGCGGTCAAAATGGGACAAACGGCAGTTCTCATGATGCAAAAGCCATACGGCGCTTCTGCGCCGCGCCGGGAGTCCGGCGTCTGATTTGCGGGAATTCACTTCCCGCAAAGCTAACCAATGCCACGGGGGACCCCCGCGGGACTCGTCCCGTGGGGGAATCGCTGTTAGGCAGATTCGAACTGCCGAGTTGCGGCGGTGCCGCAACTCGGCAGTTGCCGCTGTTAGTGATTAGACGGTCGGCAGTTCTCAGGATACAATAGCTCCAAGAAAAAAACACCCCCAAGGGGTGTTTCTTCTTGGAGCTGTTAGGCAGATTCGAACTGCCGACCTCGTCATTACCAATGACGTGCTCTGCCTACTGAGCTATAACAGCGTGTGCTCTATTTTCAAAGGCGTTTATTATCTTAGCATGCGCAGGGCGATTTGTCAATAGCTTTTCGCCCGATACGCAAGCTTTTCTTTACAACTTCCGCGACTGGTGATACAATACACGGTATAGACTTGGCGAACACTTCAAAAATCACGTACAATACCTTCTTGCGGGTGAGCATATGAAAAAATCAAAAAACAATATGTTCCTGTCGGTTAGCAAGGCGATGGGACTGCGATATTTTCAGGACCACGTCGGGCGGTCTGCCGCGGAGCTGGCGTATTACATGCTGTTTTCCGTCTTTCCGCTGCTGATTTTCCTCAATTCCGTGGTCAGTCTGCTGGATATCTCCGGCGACGAGCTGCTGACGCTGTGGAACCGCGTGCTGCCGGAGCCGGTGCTGAAGATCATCGTCGATTATGTGGATTACGCCAGCGGGCTTCAGTCGCGCACGCTGCTCTACGCGGGGCTTTTTCTGACCGTGTACATGCTGACGCGGGCGGTCAGCTCGCTGATGGGCTCGCTGATGGACGCCTACCGCATCGAAAGCCGCGGCGTGATATACACCGTGCTGGCGTTTGTATTCAGCGTTGTGGCGCTGGCGGGGCTTTTCGTGGTGCTTGTGCTGTATATGATAAGCGGCGAGCTGCTGGAGCGGCTGAGCGAATACATCGCCCTGTCGCCGGGCTTCATCTTCATCTGGCGGCTGCTGCGCATGGCGCTGGCGCCGGTGCTGGTGTTCTTCCTGCTGACGCTGCTCTATTACTTCGTCGGGCGCGGCTACCACTCCTTCGCGGGCGCGATGCCGGGCGCGGCGTTTTCGCTGGCGGCGTGGCTGATTGCGACGATGGGCTTTTCATATTATATGAGCAATTTTTCCCGCTATACGGTGCTCTACGGCTCCATCGGCGCGATGATGATACTCATGCTGTGGCTGTACTGGACGGGACTGGTGCTGATAATGGGCGGCGAGCTGAATTATGCCATCGCCACCGAGAAAAATAAAAGAAAGGACTTTTCGATATGAAAAAACGCATCGGGATAAATATTTCTTTCATGACGCCGGCACAGCGCGAGCGGCTGACGCGGGCGGCGGCGGAATGCGGCGCGGAGCCGCGCTTTGTCCCGCAGGACGGCACGGCGGCGGTGCTGGCGCGGGAGTGCGAGGTGCTGTTCGGGCGCTTTTCGCGCGACGAGCTGCGCTCTGCGGCGCGGCTGGAGTGGCATCAAAGCTCCTCGGCGGGCGTGGACGCGCTGCTGGCAGACGGCGGCTGCATGCCGCAGGGCGCGGTGCTGACCTGCTCGACGGGAGCCTTCGGCGTCACCATGTCGGAGCATCTCATCTGCTATCTGCTGATGCTGATGCGGCGCGTGCCGGAGTATAACGAGGGTCAGGCGCTGCGGCGCTGGCAGCAGCTCTATCCGCTGCGCTCCATCTGCGGCAGCACCATCGTTGTCGTCGGGTTGGGCGATATCGGCGGGCAGTTCGCGCGCAAGGCTCGCGCCCTCGGCGCGCATGTCATCGGCGTGCGGCGCAGCGGCAGACCCGCGCCGGAGCTTGCCGACCGCGTGGTGACGCCGGATCGGCTGACAGAGGTATTGCCGCTGGCGGATGCCGTGGCGGTCGCCCTGCCCGCGACGGGCGAGACGGAGAACATGTTCTCCGCCGAGGTAATCGGCTCGATAAAGGAGGGCGCATATTTTCTCAATGTCGGGCGCGGCAGTGCGGTGGATCAGGAGGCGCTGCTGGCGGCGCTGCGCAGCGGCAGGCTGGCGGGCGCGGCGCTGGACGTGTTCGTGCCGGAGCCTCTGCCGCCGGAGCATCCGCTGTGGAGCGCGCCGAACACTCTGATAACGCCGCATGTTTCGGGCGGCGAGGCGCTGCCGCTGACCTACGACCTCATCGTGGATATTTTCATCGAAAATCTGCGCCGCTTCGCCGCGGGCGAGCCGCTGAAAAACGTCGTCACCGCCGCCGGCTACGCCGCGGAGTGAGAATATTATAAAACGGGAGGCTTTGCCTCCCGCTTTATATTGCTCCTATATTTTATAAGTGCTCAGGCTCCGGCTCCGAGCCGGAAACGAGCACGAAATACATGCCTGCGCCGCCGAGGACGCCGCCGCACGCGGGCGCCAAGCTGACTCCGAAAAAGAGCAGCACCGCCAGCAGCATCAGCGTTTTTTTCATTACCCCGTCCCCCGTTTTTCGGCAAGATAAGCGCATCGGTTATTTTTATTTATAGTAACATATATCACACTGTATCGTCAATATGAAAAGGGCGAGGAAGCCTGCTTCCGCCGCAGATCTCCGGGCTTCGGTTTGAGGTTTCGCGCTTCGCTTTCCGCACTTCCTGCGGTCGCCGCCGGCTATGCCGCGGTCGTATTATTCTTTAAATATAGCTGAAAGCCGGACGGTGAAATCGTCCGGCTTTGTTTATATATGCTTTACGGTTCAAGCTTGTCCTCGTCAAAAAGAGGCGAGGCGAAAAACTCCCCGATGCCGACGCCCAGTCCTTGGCACAGCTCATGGATCACGCGCAGCTTCACCGAATCGTACGCGCAGTTTATAACGTTGCTTATCGTTGATTTAGACACGCCGCTCTGCATATAAAGCCGGTACTGCGTCATGCCCCGCTCGCGCAGAAGCTCCGCGAGCCGTGCGCTCACTGCCTGATTAAGCTGCATCTGCTCACCCTCGTTCCTGTAACTGTACCAGTATTATAGGAGAGCAGATGAAATTTTTAGTCCATTTAGCTGTACTATTTTGCCTTTTTGTGTTATCCTTATTAAAAGCGGACTTCGTCTGATCTGTATTTTTTGCAGGGAGTGATTATCATGCAGCCGGATTTTGAAAAAGCTTTCGGTGATTTTATCGACAGGAGAGAATATGACCGTGCCGAAAATGCGCTGTTTTCCATGGTACGCATAGCCTTTACCGCCGGTTGGCGCGCAGCGGGAGGCGATCCTCCGAAGCCTCATAAAATATTTGAGTTAGTCCATAAAAGCGATATCTCCGATGAGATCGAGACTGACATAACGCCCGACTGATCGGCGTGCCGCAGAGAGTGCGGGAAGCGCAGCGCAAAAGCTCAAATCGAAGCCGGCAAAGCGGCTTCGATTTGATTTACACCCGCATCACACTACCTGCAAAAACTCCGACACGCCGCAGCCGTCCAATATCTCCGCCACGGTGTGCACGGGCGTGACGGCGAGCTGCCGCAGCACCTCCTCCGGCACGTCGCGCAGGTCGTCCTCGTTGTCCGCGGGAATAAACACCTGCCGCACGCCGGCGCGCTGCGCCGCCATCAGCTTTTCCGGCAGCCCGCCGATGGGTCCGACCTCTCCGCGCAGCGAGACCTCGCCGGTCATCGCCAGCGCGGGGGAGACCGCCTTGCCGGTTATCAGCGAGGCGAGCGCCGTGGTCAGCGTCACGCCGGCGGAGGGGCCGTCCTTGGGCGTCGCGCCGTCGGGAACGTGGATATGCAGGTCGTTTTTCTCAAAAAGCTCCGCCCGCTCCGGAAACATGTGCTTGACCAGACTGACGGCGAGCTGCGCCGACTCGCGCATGACCTCGCCCAGTCTGCCGGTTATCACCAGCTTGCCGCTGCCGCGGGTCAGCACCGTCTCCACGTACAGCACCTCGCCGCCGGCGGCAGTCCACGCCAGCCCCGTCACCACGCCGGGCGCGGCGGCTGCGCCCACGCTGCGTCGGCGCAGCGGGTGCATGTCCAGATATTCGCGCAGGCGCTCCGGCGTGACCTCCAGCCGCTCGCCCTCGCCGCGCACAAAGCGCACGGCGGCGGTGCGGCAGAGGGTATCCATGCGCTTCTTCAGCCCGCGCACGCCCGCCTCGCGGGTGTAGTCGGAGATGATGTCGCGCAGCGCCTCGTCGCTCACGCTCAGCGTACCCTCCGCCAGCCCCACCGCCTGCATCGCCTTGGGCAGCAGATGGCGGCGGGCTATCTCCAGCTTTTCCACCGGCGTATAGCCGCGGAACTCGATCACCTCCATGCGGTTGAGCAGCGGCTCGGGAATGGTGTCGGTGGAGTTTGCCGTGCAGATGAACATCACGTCGGAGAGATCGTATGGCACGTTCATGTAGTGGTCGGTAAAGGTGCTGTTCTGCTCCGGATCGAGCACCTCCAGCAGCGCGCTGGCGGGATCGCCGTTGTAAGAAACAGAGAGCTTGTCCACCTCGTCCAGCACCATAACGGGGTTGGAAACGCCGCTCTTGTGGATAGCGTCCATGATGCGCCCGGGCATAGCGCCGATGTAGGTGCGGCGGTGACCGCGGATATCCGCCTCGTCCCGCACGCCGCCGAGACTGACGCGCACATACTCGCGCTGCAGCGCGCGGGCGATGCTCTGCCCGATGCTGGTCTTGCCGGTGCCCGGCGCGCCGACAAAGAGCAGTATGGAGCCGGACTGCCGCTTCTTCAAATTCATCACGGCGATCTGCTGGATTATGCGGTCCTTGACCTTGCGCAGCCCGAAGTGGTCCTCCTCCAGCACGCGCTCCGCCTCCTCAAGGTCTATCTCTCGCGCCTCCGCCTTTTTCCACGAAAGACCGGTGAGAAAGTCGAGGTAGTTGTACAGCATGCCGGTCTCCGCGCTGCCCTGCCCCTCCTGCCGCAGCCTGCCGAGCAGCTTGTCCGCCTCCTTGCGGGCAGTCTCGTTCATGCCGGACTCCTCGATGCATATCTCCAGCCGCCGCAGGTCTGAGACATTTTCGGGGTGCATCTCGTCCAGCTCGCGCTGGAGATATTCAAGCTGCTTTTTTATCGCGTTTTCGCGGTATATTTTCTGGTAATCCTCGTGACGGGCGCTGCTCGCCTCTACGCTGAGCTTTGCCATCTCAAGGTTTTCGTAAATGAACTTCTCCAGCAGCTCCGCCCGCCGGCGCTCGCTGTCTTCAGCGAGAATGGCGTAACGCTCCTCATTGGAGCTTTCGATCCACGGCGACAGCGCGGCGGCGACCTCGCCCAGCGAGGTCCACTGCTCGATGAATACCCGCGCCTGCTCGCCCCATTGCAGATTGGCGGAAAACTCGCGCATCGCGGCGCGCACCGCCTCCAGCTTCTGCGCCGCCTCGCCGCCGTCCAGATCGGCGGCGCTCTCACGGCGGGAGATGAACGCCTCTATCCGCCCGGGAAGGACGTTCACGCTCTCGACGTCCACGCGCCCGCCGGCGCGTATCACCAGATATCCCTCCGCGTGTATCTCCGATATCACGCCGGACAATCCCACCGGATAAAAATCGGCGTCCGTCAGCTCCTCGCGGGGCAGGTCCTCGCGCATCACGATGAGCGTCACCGCCTCGCCCTGCTCCGGCAGCCTGCCGGTCATGGCGCGGTAGCGGTCGGTCTTCATAAACAGCAGCGCCTCCGGCGCCAGCAGCATATTGTATACGGGGATAATAGTCATATCCTTTCCTCCTCACTGCGTTTTGGCACTCAAGCATTAAGAGTGCTAACATGTAGCAAAAAATTTTCTCCCCGCCGGGAGAATTTCGGCTTTTCGCAAGTCGAAAAATGACAAATCTACGCTTTGATGATATCACACTTCTGGCATTTGTCAAGCCCTTGTGCTAAGATTAACAGAATTTTCAAAAAAAACTCTGCGCGGCAAACTGCCGCGCAGAGCTTCATCGTAATGTACGGGTTACTGTTTCCATGCCTGAAGCGTAAGCCGCATTATAGTGATCCAGTCGACTGCATTTACACCCGGAGAAGGTTCATTTCCGTGCGAATTAGTTACCTTCGCCATAAGGTTCCACAAATTGTACGGCTCGTCCCCAACAGTAACGGTAAGCGCCGGATCCTCGGGACGGGTATCATCATCGGTCAGTCCGCTCAATGTCCAACGCATGATATTTATCCAATCGATGGAGTTCATTTTTCCGTCGAAATTGACGTCACCCGGCGTGACGAACAGCAGCTCGTGATATATTTCTCCGCCTATGTCGCTGACAAATTGCAGCCTGATCGCCGCGGGATTAAGCGCGGTCAGCGTGACGTTTACGTTGTTGCCGCTTTCATCCGGCGCAAGCTCCAGCCTGAGATATCTGCGTTCGCTGTCGCTGACGGTTATCACGTTGCCGTCCGCCTCTGCGTTCAGCTCGGAGAAGACAAAGCCGGCAAGACCGTCAAAGCGGCTGAAGCGCACGGTTTCCGCCAGCAGCTCGAGCGCCAGCGCGAGGTTTTCCTCGCTGTACGCCATGGGCGCGCCGTCGGCAAAGAGCATAAAGGTACTGCTGATCAATTCGGAGTCATAGCCATCGCCCGTCGGCTCGCCGGTCTCCGCCGAGGACATGCCCTCCCAGCGCAGCACCTTGGAGAAAGAGACCTCGCCGCCGTCGGGATCGCAGAAGCTGAGCTCCGGCGCCCCGACCCTCTCAAACACGGCGTACAGCCGCAGATTGTTCTCCGCCGCATGATTTACGCGCGCCGAGGTGGTCACGATCTCGCCGCTGACGGGATCGTCCCTGCGCCAGCAGCGGAACTCATAGCGGTCGTCCGCTATCGCCACGTAGGATATGGGCTGAACGTCGCCGTTTTCATCCGCCACCCGAGAGTCGGGGATGCGGGGCTTTGCGCCCGCGCCGTCGCTGCGTGAGCCGATTTTGCCGCCGCGCTCCTCTCTGCCGGAGGTCATATCATAGGCGACCACCTCATACGGCATATGCCAGAGCGCATACGCCGTGACATTCTCCGTCACCGGCGTGCCAAAGCTGAATTTTCTGCTGTGGCGGCTGCTGGTGTACCAGTCCTCAAAGGTCCAGCCTTCGCGGGTGGGGTCATCCGGACGCACCGCCGGATCGCCGTATTTCAGCCGCTGCATCGGCACCTCGCTGCCGCCCATACTGTTAAAGGTGACGGTGACGGAAGCTGCGGCGGTAAAGGGCGCGTAAACGATGAGAGTGTCGTAGAACATATGCGCGACGGCAGGCTCGCCGTTTACGGTAACGGTAATCTGCCCCTCAAAGGGCACGAAGGCATATCCGTCGCGGGCAGTCAGCACCACGTTGAGCGCGTATTCCGCGCCTTCCTCAAACGCGCCCTCCGCCGGACGCAGCTCGTCGTTTTCAACAAGACGCATCCACGCGGCGTCGAGCAGAAGGCACCCTTCCGGCTCCAGCGTGAGCTGCGGCGGAACCGGCACCTCCGCGCCGACGAGCGGCTCCGGCACGGTCAGGCTGATTGCGCTTATCCCCGTCCTCGGCTCCTGCGACGGAATGAAGGGATACAGCACCGTGACGAAAAGCCCGTCGCGCTCAATGGACGCGGTTACGTCCGTATCGTTGACGCGCGCCGTCAGCTCGGCGGCAAAGCGGGCGAGCCTGTCCGTCGAAAAGCTGATGCGGGCGTAATACTGCGTCTCCGCCTCAAACACGGCGGCGTCCGCCAGCGGCTGCATGTCGGCGTCCAGCCACACCGGCGGCTGGGCATAAACGCCGGAGCCGGCGCCGAGCGCGGCGAAGCTGTTTGTCGGCACTCGCTCGCCCGCGCGCGGCGTCTGCAAAGACGCTTCTATCTCGCGCACGATTTGCAGCTCGACCCACTCGGCATATACGGTGAGGTCCCCCGTCACCGGGGCGTCAAAGTCCACCGGCGTGCCGTCTTCGTAATTCCATGCGTTCAGCAGGAAGCCGTCCAGCTCCAAGTCAAAGCCGTAACGCTCGGACAGATTGTTCCTGCCGATGACGCTGCCGAGGCTCTCGCCGTCCGCGACCTCCAGCGGCGGAAAGCTGCCGCGCCCCTGCCCGTCAAAGGTGACGGTATGCACCAGCGGCTCGCCGACGGAAAAACGCATGTGGAAATACAGCATACCGGCGTTGCCCTGCGGCACGGCGGTTATCTCCGCGCCGTTGATGGTCACGGTCACGTCGTTTCGCCCGCTGGCATAGGAGCTGTCGGTGTCTATGGCAAAGCCGTAGCCCTCCTCGGGCGTCAGCTCCACGTACAGATAGATGCTGCTGTCGTTCTCCACGGCGCCGGTGATGAAGTCAAAGTCCTTGTCAAGCCACATCGCGTCAGCGATGGTATAGCCCGTTTCGCCCTCCGCAAGGGCAATCTGCACCGGCTTGCCGTCTGTCAGCTCATCGCCCGCCGCGGGCAGCGTCAGCTCCAGCGCGGCGCTGTAAAGCGCGTCCACATATCCGGCGTAAAGCGTCATGTCCTTGGTAACGGTATAGTCTTCCAGCGGCTTGCCCTCCAGCTCCGGGTCGGGCGCCGGCGCGTTCGCCGCCGCCTCTGCGCTCAGATACCAGCCGAAAAAGACCTTGCCCTCCGGCGGCACGGCATAGACGCGGAAGAAGTCCTCGTTCATATGCAGGCGGTTGCCGCCGTAATATCCGCTGATGGATGGCACGGAGGGCATGCCGCCGTCCTCACCGGCGTCAAAGGTGATCGTCAGCGGCTTTGGCACACCAAGCGTAAGCTTATGCACGATCTCGATGTCGCGCGCGTCCGCGCCCCTTTTCGCCGTGCCCCGCAGCCGTATGTTTTTTATCCGCAGCTCCGAGGTGAAGCTGCCGTTTTCGTCAAAGCTCCACTCCCAGCCGTCCTTGGCGCGCAGACGGATAAAAAGCCAATAATCGCGGTTGTCGGTGAAGGTACCGGAGGTCTGATACTGCAAATTCTCGTCGTCGCTCCAGTAGGACTCCATGGCAAGATATTTGTCTGTGCTCTCGATACCCAGACAGTTCACGCCCGGACGGCTGTACGGCACCGGGTCTCCGGGAAAGCAGTAGCCCTGCGGCACGGGTATGTTGAGGTCTCCGATCGGCTCCGCCGCAAGGCTCTGCACCGGCAGCAGCGCCAGCGCCATGGCCGCCGCCAGCAGAAGACTGAGCAGACGGTTTGTCTTATTCTTCATAGCGATCCTGTCCTTTCGTTTATGTGAAAATATTGTTCATCGGTCAGATCCGTGCGGAGCGGTGCGCCGACGGCAATGCAGCTCGCCGCCTCACCTGTGCTTCACACAGGGGCCGGGCGGCAAAACCGCATATTTTTACTCATATACTATATCATATCCGCCGGGGAAAATCCATAGGAAAAATGCGCATATTTGCCTTTTGCCAAAAACCAGTCAGAGATTTAATCAGATTTTTCTTGCTATATTCACAAACTTAGTTTATACTTTATATTAAGGGCGTATTTATGCGTGCCCAAGAACGGATAGTTGATTTTTAAAAATAAAAGGAGGCAAGTCAACATGGCAAAGATCGAGGTAAACAAGGAAAAATGCAAGGCATGTGAGCTTTGTCTTGCCGCATGTCCCTTGTGGCTGCTGCGAATGAGCAAGGAATTCAATTCCTTCGGGGACCATTACTGCGAGCAGCCGGACAGCACCAAATGCACGGGCTGCACCCTGTGCGCGATCATGTGTCCCGACATGGTCATCACGGTATACAAATAATCGAGGAGGACAGGAAACATGGCTAAGAAAATCGTAATGCAGGGCAACGAAGCCCTGGCGGAGTCCGCGCTGCGCGCCGGCTGCCGCTTTTTTGCCGGATACCCCATCACCCCGCAGACGGAGGTCACGGAGTATCTGGCGGCGAAAATGAACGACATGCCCGGACGCGCCTTTATCCAGGGCGAAAGCGAGGTCGCGTCGATCAACATGGTGTTCGGCGCCTCCGCTGCCGGAGCGCGCGCCATGACCGCCTCCTCCAGTCAGGGCATCGCCCTGATGGCGGAGTGCCTGAGCTTCTGCTCCAGCCAGACCACCCCCGCGGTGGTGGTGGACATCTCCCGCTCCATCAGCGGCACCAATCCCTCGCAGATGAACTATCATTTCCTGACCAAGAGCTGCGGCCACGGCGGCTTCCGCGCCTTCTGCTTTGCGCCCTCCACCGTGCAGGAGACGGCGGACATGGTGTACGAGGCGTTTGACATCGCGGACAAATACCGCTGCGTGGTCTTTATCATGACCGACGGTATGCTGGGGCACCTTATCGAGACGGTGGAGCTGAAGCCCTACCGCGAGTTTTCCGACCTGCCCCCGCGTGACTGGGCGCCGCACGGCTGCGGCTGCGGTCACGTCACCCACGGCGGCACGCCGTATGTGCGCGGCGAGGCGCTGGCGAACCGTCAGGTCGAGATGTACAAGGAATGGGAGCGCGAGCTGTGCCGCGTGGACGAGTTCATGCTGGACGACGCGGAGATAGTCGTCGCGGCGTGGGGCACCGTGGCGCGCACCGCCAAGACCGCTATCCGCAAGCTGCGCGCCGAGGGACATAAGATCGGACTTATCCGCCCGATGACGCTGCACCCCTTCCCCAAGGCGAGCTTCACAAAGCTGGATGAGAAGAAGGTGCGGCACATCCTCGTGCTGGAGGACTCCATCCCCGCGCAGTTCTATGATGACGTGATGGCTGCCCTCGGCGGCAAGCCCATCCCCACCACGCTGTATGCCCGCAGCATGGGTCTGCAGGTCTCGGCGGAAGAGGCGGAGGAACAGCTCCGCAAGCTGCTGTAAGGAGGTTAAGATAATGGAAAAGGTATACGGAATTCCCGAAGGGATACATGACGTAAAGACGTCGTTCTGCGCGGGCTGCACACATCTGAACGCGCTGAAGATAATCATGGAGAGCCTCAACGAGCTGGGCGTGCGCGGCAAGACCGTCATGACTCTGCCGATAGGCTGCTTCCTCAACGCCGCCGGCACCTATGACCTCGACACCATCCAGTGTCTGCACGGGCGCGGCGCGGCGGTCGCCACCGGTCTCACCCGCATGTACCCAGAGCAGCTTACGCTGGCGTATCAGGGCGACGGCGACGCGATCTCCATCGGCATGGCGGAGTCCTTCTACGCGGCGAACCGCGGCGAGAAGATGACCGTCATCGTGATAAACAACCAGATCTACGGCATGACGGGCGGGCAGATGTCCCCGACAACCCTCGTGGGGCAGCGCTCCACCACCGGCGTGAGAAAGTCCGAGCTGACCGGCTTCCCGGTGCGCTTCCCGGAGATACTCGCCACGCTGGAGGCGCCGGGCTATGTGGCGCGCGCGGCGCTCTACACGCCCAAGCACATCATGCAGGCAAAGCAGTTTATGAAGAAGGCTATCCGCTGCCAGGAGGAGAAGGGGCTGTATTCCTACATCGAGCTTCTGTCCTTCTGCCCCACCAACTGGGGCGTGCAGCCCAAGGACTGCCTCAAATACGCGGAAGAGAACGTGCTGCCGATATTCCCGGTCGGCGAGTTCAAGAGCTGTTTTTAAAGGAGGGTAAAGCATGGAAAAGAGCGTACTGATGGGCGGCTTCGGCGGTCAGGGCGTACAGACCTGCGGCAAGCTGCTGA
>JAFTDT010000005.1 GCA_017453985.1 Clostridia bacterium | reverse complement strand
TAAATCAGCAATGGTATAATCTTTCAACAATTCGATGTTTGCGAGGTGGAAAGCATGACGCATTGCGGAACGCAAAGTATTGAAACAGATAGGCTGTTGCTGAGGAGATTTTCAATCGATGACGCAGAAGCCATGTATAGTAATTGGGCTTCCGATCCGGAGGTAACGAAATACTTAACATGGCCCACGCATACCGGCGTCGACGTCAGCAAAGCCTTGCTGGAGGATTGGGTTTCATCTTACGCGCAGGAAAATTATTATCAGTGGGCGATTGTTCTGAAGGAGCATGGAAGCGACCCGATAGGAAGCATTTCCGCAGTGCGCGTGGACGACGATGTTTCCATGGTTCATATCGGTTATTGCCTTGGAAAAAATTGGTGGCGTCAGGGGATCATGTCCGAGGCGCTGAAGGCGGTTATGACTTTCTTTTTTGAAAAGGTGGGAGTAAATCGCATTGAAAGCCGTCATGACCCGAGAAATCCGCATTCGGGTATGGTCATGAAAAAGTGCGGAATGAAATATGAAGGCACTATGCGCAGCTCCGATAGAAACAATCAGGGCATTTGTGATGCGTGTTGGTATGCTCTCTTAAGCTCAGAGCGATAGATTTTCCGCTTTATAGAGAAGACTTTCCGTTTTGCAATCCAAAATCCGAAAAAGTGCGATAAAACAGGAGCGCCCAAAGGGAGGCGCTCCTGTTTTGCATTTTATATGGTTATTATTTGCCGTAAAGCAGCTTCGTGCGGAGGGATTTTTTGCTGCCGAAAATCATTTCGTCTGCGCCGCGCTCTTGCCGGACTCGCGTCGATACCACGCCATGAACAGGACGGCGAGGACGGCGATGGCAAAGCTGAAAACAAAGGGGATATGCGGCTCGATATCGTACATAAAGCCCGCGACCAGCGAGCCGACCACCATCGCCAGCGAGTTTACCGAGCTGTAAAAGCCCATCAGCAGGTTGCTGCTGCCCGCGCCCGCGTTTTCTGCCACGATATTCTGCGTCAGCGGATTGTTGACAGAGTTCACCGTGACGTATACGATATACATAATGATAAAGGGCAGGGGAGCGGTGATGAGCAGCAGCGCCAGCAGGCAGAGCGAGGAGAGGCTCATGACCGTGACGGAGGTTTTTTTGATATCCGTATTCCGCATCAGCCATACGCAGAGCGTGGTATTCAGCACCAGCGCCAGCAGCCCGGTGACGGCGCGGATGGTGCCGTTGTAGCTGGAGGTCAGCCCCAGCACATCCTTGAGGTAATAATTGAAGCACTGGTCAAAGGCGTTGCCGGATATACCGGCGAGGATAAGCGCGGCGAACATGATGATGACGCTCTTGCTGAGAAAGCTGCCGCACTGCTTGAAGGAGGAGAACGGATTGGCAAGCCGCACAAGCTCGCCGGCGGCGGGGCGCACGGCGTCTGCCGGCAGATCGGTATCAAAGAGGAAAAAGACCAGCGCCCCTGCGAGACACATGCAGCTTATCTGCGCGATAAAGGCGGTCATGACGCTTATTTCCCCAAGCAGTCCGCCGATGAAATAGCCCGCCGCGCCAAAGGCGCTGGCGATGGCGGCCTTGACCGCCAGGTTTCTGCCGCGCGTCTCCGGCGAGGAAACGTTTATGATATAGGTGAGGGGACATACCTGCATGGTGACGTACATGCAGCCGCTGAGAAAGCGGGTGACGATTATCCCCGCCTCCGTGGTCGCCTGCGAAAAAAGAAACTGCATGCAGGCATAGCCGACGCAGCCGACGGCGAGCACGTTCTTGCTGGAGAAAAAGCCGCCCAGCCTGCCGACGAAGGGAGAAAGGCAGAAGCTCGCAGCCATCGCGGCGGCAAAGGTGACGCCGAACATATAATTCGGCATGGCGAGTTCCTTCAGAAAGGTGGGCGTGACCGGATGGATAAAGCTGCACGCGCAGGAGATAAAGGCATAGATGACGAAATACCTGCGCGTCATGCGGCTCTGCGGGGAGAGGGAATGGCGCTGCCGGGATTGCATATTCATTCCTCCGTTTTAATTTATTTGCATATATGATAGCATATTATAAACAAACGGTCAAGATTTTGCGCGGGTGTGAGGATTTGCGCCGCGGCAGCGTGTAATAAATGAAAACACCGAAAGGAGCTGAGCAATGGACAGCGCAGCGAGCAGTTACCGCCGTTTTCTGGCAGGCGATGAAGACGGGCTGGCGGAGATAATCCGGGATAACAAGGATGGCCTGATCCTGTATCTCAACGGCTTTGTAAACGACATATCCGTTGCCGAGGCTCTTGCGGAGGATACTTTTGTAAAGCTTGCCGTGAAAAAGCCGAGGGACAAGGGCGGTGCGAGCTTTCGCACATGGCTATATGCCATAGGGCGCAACCTCGCCGTCGACTGGCTGCGCCGCCGCGGGCGTGAGCGCGAGCGCAGCGTTCCGCTGGAGGAGCAGATGCGGTCGGTTGAGGCGCTGGAGGCGGACTATATCCGCGAGGAGCGCGGGCGCGAGGTGCGGCGGGCGATGAGTGCGCTGTCGCCGGACTACCGGCAGGTGCTGTGGCTGGTATATTTCGAGCAGTTTTCCTGTCGGGAGGCGGCGCGGGTGATGAGGCGCAGCACGCACAGCGTGGAAACCTTGGCTTACAGGGCAAGAAGGGCGCTTAAAGAGCAGCTTGAAAAGGAGGGCTTTTCTTATGATGACATATCGTGAGATGACGGATAACGTGCTTCGCCGTGCGAAGGAATATGAGGAAAAGCGCCGCCGCAGGCGCAATATGCTGCTGGCGGCGCTGCCCGTAGTCTGCGTGTGTCTGGCAGCGGCGGCGCTGCTGTGGCGCGGCAGCGCGGTATCAGAGCAGACGCCGGACGCCGCTTTGTCCGGGCAGCCGCAGGTCGTGCAGCCGAGCGGCGGCGAGGAGATGAAGGGAGCTTCGGCTCACGGCGGCGGGATATCCATTCCCGCCATAGAGCTTCCAGAGCCGCGCGAGGGCGTAGCATATGACATGATAGGGCTTGTGGTGTACAAGGGAGGGATATACACTCAGGCGGAGAGCTATTACGGCGAGGAAGCGGAGGCGATGCAGAGCCTCGTCGGAGAGCGGCTGGGGCGCGCCTCCGGCAGCATCGACGAATGGTCGACTCAGGACGAGTACGCGGAGGAGTTCGCCTCGACCTATGAGGGAGATGTGTATTCCGTCAAGGGCTACGACGAGGATTTTCGTCTCTGCGTCTGTCAGTATATCGAGAGCGACGGAGGGCGCATGCGCTGGATACAGTTTTTGGAGCGGATGAACGGCATCGAGCTGACATGCGGCGCAGACCTGTTTGAGGACAGGCTGCGTATAGGCGGCAGAATAAGCTCCGTGCAGTATCAGAGCCATGAGGACTGGAATATGGGGCGGAATGCGTTTTATGACTTGGAGGATATGCAGGCGCTGGAGCCGTTTCTGGCGGAGTTGGACGCGGGCGAGTTTGAAAACCTGTGGCTTACGGACAGGGATTTTTACCGCAGCGGGGCAAACGCCCATCTGTATCTCAGGCTGGAGGACGGCACGACCGTCGAGCTGCGGCTGGCGGAGGGCGGATACGCAGGCTATCAGCACTTGGGCTGGTATTTCGTCAAGATGCCCGGCGCGGCGTTTGACGCGGTATTTGAGGCATGCAGGTAAGATAAAAAACGGCTGAGTATC
The DNA here is from genome assembly GCA_017453985.1 of Clostridia bacterium. Classification (GTDB taxonomy): domain Bacteria; phylum Bacillota; class Clostridia; order Oscillospirales; family Butyricicoccaceae; genus RGIG3726. The sequence continues at coordinate 12,379 of JAFTDT010000005.1, read as the reverse complement.
ACACTCAGCCGTTTTCTAAGATATGCTCAGCCCAAAAACTCAAGCTCCAGTCCGTAAGTTCTGTCGTTTGTCTCTCCGGTCAGATAAGAAAAGCCTTCCTCGGCGGCTATTTTAAAGCCGCATTTGAAATGCGTGTTCAGCGAGGCGATATTGCGCTTGCTTACGCAGTCGCAGAGGCGGAAGGCGCCTCCGCGCTTCAGTTCGTCCGTCATGCGGTTCAGCAGCTCGGCGGCATAGCCGCGCCGCCTGTATTCCGGGCGAGTCTCCAGCGCCTCGATGTAATACAGTCCGGAATGCACCAAATACAGCCGCAGGGCGCAGACCCAAACGCCGCCATCCTCCAGCACCCAATATTCTCTCCCGCCGCGGGAGAAGAAATCCGTCTTGAGATAGTTGAGGAATTCCCGCTCGACTCTTTCCCGCGCCGCGGTCCTGTCCGCGATATCGGGATAAAGCTCGTCTGCGTTTTCCTCGTTTCCCTCGCGGTATATCTCCATGAGCCGCGCGCCGTCCAGCGCCTCAAACGATTTGAATATATGCAGTTTCATGTTCGTCACCTCATTCAATAAGCTCCATATAATAAGTTTTTACGGTAAAGCCGTATTTTTCATACATGCCCAGCGCCGCCGCATTGCGCGAATTGACCTGCAGCTCGATGCCGTCCAGTCCGCGCTCGTTTTTGATGCGCTTGGCATGCTCAAAGAACTTATGCCCCACGCCGCGCCCGCGGTACGGCTCGTCTACCGCCATCGTGTCTATGTAGAGCACGTCGCGGGTGCATTGGGCGGGATTTTCGACGTGGCGGAACATTACTTCCATAATGCCGACGACCTTGCCTTCCGCCTCTGCAACGAAAAACGTGCCTTTTTCCGCCAGTACGGCAAAGACCTCCGCGGGCAGCAGCCTGTCATTCGGCTTGTAGATGTCCGGGCGCAGCTCCACGTGCAGCCGCTGCACCTGCGCCAGAATGCGGCTGACCGCCGCGTAGTCGCCCGCACGGGCGCTTCTTATTGCGATATCCATAGGCACACTCCTTTGTTTTTGCGGGAATGTTTTTCATTATATATGTTTTTCCGTGCGTTAACAAGTATTTTGAACTGTAAGGACAAAAAATACTTGACAATCGCGCTTTTTGGGTTATAATAAGTAATGCATGTTGCGGTGTTGTGTAATGGTAGCACGACTGACTCTGGATCAGTTTGTCAGGGTTCAAATCCTTGCACCGCAGCCACGTCGCCGCAAGCTTTGTTTGCTTGCGGCGATTTTTATAATATGGAAGTGCTTGCAATATTCCGCTGGGGAGTGATAATGATGAAGCTAATGGCAATAGACGGCAACAGCCTGATAAATCGCGCCTTTTACGCGCTGACGCAGCTCACGTCGCCGGACGGCACGCCGACCGGCGCGGTGCACGGCTTCTTTACCATGCTGCTGAAGCTGATGGAGGAGCGCAAACCGGATGGGGTATGCGTCTGCTTTGATGTAAAGGCAAAGACCTTTCGCCATCTGGAATATGAAGGCTACAAGGCGCAGCGCAAGCCGATGCCGGAGGAGCTTGCCGTGCAGATTCCGATTATCAAGGAGCTGCTTGACCTCATGGGCATAGCCCGCATGGAGCAGGAGGGCTATGAGGCGGATGATTTGCTGGGAACGCTGGCACGGACAGCGGCGGAAGCAGGCGATAGCTGCGAGATAGTGACCGGCGACCGCGACAGCCTGCAATTTATCGCGCAGGGCGCGAGGGTCAGCCTGCTGATAACCAAGCAGGGGCAGACTACCACGGAAACTTATGATGAGGCGCTGTTCGCGGAAAAATACGCGGGATTGAGCAGCGATAAAATAGTAGACCTCAAGGCGATAATGGGCGACAGCTCGGACAATATCCCCGGCGTGCGCGGCATCGGAGAAAAGGGCGCGATGGAGCTGCTGACAAGGTTCGGCTCATTGGACGGGGTGTATGAAAATATAGACGATCCGCGCATCAGCGCCTCCGTGCGCAGAAAGCTGGAGGAGGGGCGCGACATGGCGTATCTGAGCTATCGCCTCGCCACCGGCGAAACGCATGTGCCGATAGCTTGCGGTATAGAGGAATTGAAGCTGAAGCAAAGACAAGATGGAGAGCTTTACAACAGGCTTGAAAAGCTGGGCTTGCGGGCGCTTATAAAGAAAATGGAGCTGCATCCGTCGGCGGAGGCGCCGCCGGAGCGCGTGTTTGAGGCATATCCCGTGCAGAGGCTGAGCGAAGCCGAGGCGGTGCGTGCCTTGGCGGGCAAGCTGCGGGGGCGCGTTGCGGTATGCTTCAGCCGCGACGGTGAGCTTTGCGCGGTGAGCTGCGGAGGCAGGAGCTGGGTATTTTCGCGCGAGGATGCCGGAGAGGCCGCCTTTGCGGAGATACTTGCGCGGCTTTTCGGCGGGGAGACGGAGCTGGTGATGCACGACGCCAGACCGGTGTTTGCCGCGCTGGACAGCTCGCCGCGCCTCGCCTTTGATACGGCGGTGGCGGCGTATCTGCTTGACCCCACGGGCGGGAATTACGATATGGAGCGTGTGGCGCAGAGGTATCTCGGCTGTGCTGCCGAGGAAAGCATATATGACGGCGAGGACGCGCGCAATCTCTTCGGATATTCCGAGGAGGCGGTGCGGGCAATAGCGCAGCACAGTGCGATGTGTCTGGAGCTGTGCGGTGTGCTGGAGGAGGCGCTGGAAAAAAGCGGCATGAAGCAGCTCTACTGCGATATAGAGCTGCCGCTGGTGGCTGTGCTGGCGGATATGCAGCGTGAAGGCATGGGGCTTGACAGCGCGCATTTGCTGCGGTTTGGAGGCGAACTCGGAGGCGAGATCGCAGAGCTGGAGCGCCGCATATACGAGCTGGCGGGAGAGCCATTCAACATCGGCTCGCCCAAACAGCTCGGAGCAGTGCTTTTTGAAAAGCTGGGGCTGCACGCGCTGAAAAAAACCAAGTCCGGTTACAGCACGGATGCCGAGGTGCTGAAAAAGCTGGCGGACAAGCATGAGATAGTTCCCTGCGTGCTGCGCTGGCGCGAGCTGACCAAGCTCCGCTCCACCTATGTGGAGGGGCTTATCAAGGCGGTGGGCGAGGACGGCAGGATACACGCCAGCTTTAACCAGATGGTGACCGCCACGGGGCGGCTGAGCTGCACGGAGCCAAATCTTCAGAACATACCCGTGCGGCGCGAGCTGGGCAGCGAGGTGCGAAAATGCTTTGTGCCGCGTGAGGGCTGGGTCTTTGCCGGCGCAGATTATTCGCAGATAGAACTGCGGATACTGGCGCATATTTCCGGCGATGAAAGCATGCTTGGAGCTTTCCGCCGCGGCGAGGATATCCATACTGCCACGGCAGCGCAGGTGTTCGGCGTGCCCTTTGAGGAGGTGACGCCGCAGATGCGCTCCGGCGCAAAGGCGGTAAATTTCGGCATAGTTTACGGAATATCCGCCTTCTCCCTGGCAGATGATATAAAGGTAACGACGAAGGAGGCGCAGGCGTATATCGACGCCTATCTGGAGAAATATCACGGCGTCCGAGAATATATGGAAAGCATCAAGCGGAAGGCGCGGGAGGACGGCTTCGTCACCACCGTGTACGGGCGGCGGAGATATCTGCCGGAGCTGCGCTCGTCGAATTTCAATGTGCGTTCTTTCGGAGAGCGCGTGGCGCTGAATACGCCGATACAGGGCACGGCGGCGGATATCATCAAGATCGCCATGCTGCGGGTCACGGAGGCGATACGCCGCGAGGGACTGCGCGCAAGGCTCGTGCTGCAGGTGCACGACGAGCTGATATGCGAATGCCCGCGTGCGGAGGCAGAGACGGTCTGCGCGCTGCTGCGGCGCGAGATGGAGGGCGCGGCGCAGCTCTCCGTGCCGCTGACGGCGGACGCCGGATATGGAGAGAATTGGTATGACGCTAAAAAATAAGATGACCGTCACAGGACTGCTGGCGGAGCATATCGGACAGATGGAGGAGATAGAGCGGATGTGCTTTTCGCAGCCATGGAGCCGTCAGGTTCTGGAGGATGAGCTTGCAAATCCGCTGTCGAGGTATTTCGTCGGCAGCTCCGGCGGGCGGGTGATGGGCTACGTCGGCACGCGGCTGGTGCTGGACGAGTGCTATATCACCAATGTCGCCGTGCGTCCGGAATATCGCAGGCAGGGCGTGGCGACGGCGCTGCTCCGCGAGCTGGAGGAGTTCGCGCGTCGCGGCGGCTTTGCTTTCATGACGCTGGAGGTGCGGGAGAGCAACGCGGGAGCGCGGGCGTTTTACAGCCAAAACGGCTTTGCCGAGTTTGGGCGCAGACGGGGATATTACAGCCTGCCGGACGAAGACGCGATACTGATGACCAAAGAGCTGAAGGAGGATGCGTTATGCTGATACTTGCGGTCGAAAGCTCATGCGACGAGACCGCCGCGGCGGTCAGCCGCGGCAGGGAAATACTGTCCGATGTGGTGTTTTCGCAGGCGGACATGCACGCGATATACGGCGGCGTGGTGCCGGAGATAGCCTCCAGACGGCATATAGAGAAGGTGAGTTTGGTCGCGGAGCAGGCGCTGGCGCAGGCGGGCGTTTCCCTTCGCGAGCTGGACGCGGTGGCGGCGACCTGCGCGCCGGGGCTGATAGGCGCGCTTCTGGTGGGCGCCAACTTTGCCAAGGGCTGCGCCATGGCGCTGGGCGTGCCGTTCGTGCCGGTGCATCATATCCGCGGGCATATTGCCGCGGCGTACGCGGCATATCCGGCGCTTGAGCCGCCGTTCACGGCGCTGGTGGCGTCCGGCGGACACACTACCATTATAGACGTGGAGGATTATACCCGCATGCGTACCGTCGGCAGAACGCGAGACGACGCGGCGGGCGAGGCTTTTGACAAAATAGCGCGGGTGCTGGGGCTGCCCTATCCGGGCGGCGCGGCGCTGGACAGGCTGGCGCAGCAGACCGAGGCGCAGCCGTACAGACTGCCGCGCAGTCATGTGGCGGATGGAGAATACGATATGTCCTTCAGCGGGCTTAAAACTGCGGCGGTGAATATTATACATAATGCCGAGCAAAAGGGCGAGCGGATGGACCTGCCGGGCATGGCGCGGAGCGTGGCGGAGGCGGTGGCGGACATCACCGTGCCGCGGCTTATCTCCGCGGCGCTAGCCTGCGGACGGGATACCGTGGTCGCGGCGGGAGGCGTCGCGGCGAACAGCGTGCTGAGGGCGAGGCTGGAGGATGAATGCTGTAGGCGCGGTCTGCGGCTCTTTCTGCCGCCGCTGCGCCTCTGCGGAGACAACGGCAGCATGATAGCGGTGCAGGCATATTACGAGCTGGCGGCAGGCAATACAGGCACGCTGGCGCAAAACTGCTTTGCGACTCTCGCGCCGGATGAGCAGGTGAGCCGGGCGTAATGAGAAATGAGATAAAAACAAGCTCGGTCATGCTTCAGACGCTCTGCGTCCCGTGCGGCTGCCGGTGCAGATATTGTCTGCTGTCGTGGGACGGGAGGAGGCTTGGCGCGGACTATGCGCGGAGCGAGGCGCTGGCAAAGCGGTTTTACGAATGGATAAGCCGCGAGCGTCCGGCGCTGAGCTTTAATTTTTCCTTCGGCTATTCGATGGAGCATCCGCAGCTTTTCCGTGCGCTGGATTTCATGAACTCCATCGGCTCCGTCGGCGGCAGATTTTTGCAGCTCGATGGCATGGCGCTGCGGGAGGGGCGTGAGCTTGCCGCGCTGCTCGGCGGCATGCGCGAGCACGGGGTGGAGGCGCTGAACCTCACCTTTTACGGCATGGAGGCGTATCACGACGGCTTTGCAGGGCGGCGGGGCGATTTTGCCTATCTGCTGAATACGCTGCGCATGGCGCGGGAGCTGGGCTTTGAGGTCAGCACAGGCGTGCCGCTGACGCGGGAAAGCGCGTCGCAGGCGGATGAGCTGGTGCGGCTGCTGCGCCGTTATACGGAGGTGGTGCGCCTTTTTATCCCGCACGGCGAGGGCAGGGGCGCGGCGCTGGAGCCGATACGCTTTGTGCGGGAGGATATCGGGCTGCTCTCCGGGGAGACTGTGAAGCTTTTGAATAGGGAGCTGTACCGTACCGAGGCAGAATGGCTCGCTGCGACGCCTCCACCGGAGAAAAACCGCGCGCTGCTCATCTCGCTGACGCCGGAGAACATCGGGCGGCTGGAGCAGACGCCGTTTGCGGATATCATACGTGAGGTCGAGCGGCTGGACGAGGAATATTACACGGCGCTGCCGCCGTTTGCGGAGCTGGCGGCGATGTACGGAGATGAAAACGGCAGCGGATTTTTCCGTCTGCGGGACCTGCAGCTCAAGTATCAGCGGAGGTATATAAAAGAGCGCGGACTGCGTCTGCACGACGTGACGGACGAGCGGCTTTGCGGCAGCAGGAGGTACTGAAAAGGGCTGCCGAAGCCGCCTGCAAAGCTTCAAAAACAAATAGTAGAATAACGGTGATTGTCATAACCAAAAAATAGAAAATCGGCATGTTATCAAAAATGCAAAAACGGCGTTTGCGGACGCAGAGAAAAATACAAGAAATCCCGCAAACTCTTGAAAACAGGGTGCTTGCAGCCTGTGAAAAAAACTGTGGAAAGTGTTAATAACTTTCTGTAAAGGGTAAAAAAAGGAAATAAAATACATGCAAAATGCAGGGGCATATGCCCCTGCATTTTCGCTTTTGTTATGTCGCTCAGTAGCAGCCGCAGCCGTTGCTTTGGCAGCCGCAGTCATTGTCCTGACAGCCGCAGCCGCACCCATTGCCGCAGCCGTTGCCGCCCACGGTGTAGGAATGTACCCATATGATGACCACCGCGATGACGACGATGATCCAAAACGACTGGTATCCCTGCCAGGGACCTCTCAGGTAGTTGTTATTGCCGTTGCAAGATGAAAACATAGAAGCTTTTACCTCCTAAATAGATTTCTCAGTCCATACTATTACCGGAGGCTCGCTTTTGTTACGGTGCGCGGAAGAAAAATTTAATTTCCGCCGCCGATGGCGCCGCGCTGCAGCAGACGCTCGCTCAGCGTGATATCCGCGTCCTTGATCCTTGCGCTCAGCGCGTTGTAGGATATGATCGCCACGTGGTCGCGGCGGAAGCCGTTTTCGAGGATATCCGCGTCCAGCGCCGCGTCCGTCAGCCCGATCTCTGCGGCGAGCGTGCGGGAGGTCGTGTTCCAGACGAAGTCGCCACCGCTGTCGCTGTATCCCAGCGCCCGCAGCACAAAGGTGAGATACATCTCTGCCGAGGCGTCGCCGTACTGACCGAAGGCGGTGGCGCTCACGCCGTTGGTATAGCCCATGCTTTCGCCGTAGGCAATATATTTTTTGCCGTCCGCCCAGCCGGTAAGATCGGTAAAGCGCGTGCCGCCCTCATAGCTCAGCGCGGCGCTCTCCTCACCCAGCAGGCGAATGAGCATGATCAGCGCCTCCTGCCGCGTGGGCGTGCGCTCCAGCTCATAGCCGCGGCCTGTACCGAGAAACAGCCCCATGGATTTGAGCGTATCGGCATAGGGCGTATATTTGGCGGAATAGCCGGGAGCGACGCGCGCGCCGTCCTTGAGCCATGCGGAGGAGGCGGCGGTGATCTCGATTTCGGCATCGGAGGCCGCCAGCATATAATATGCTCCGGCGAGGGTCTCCGCTCCGGGGGCAAGCTCCGTGCCCGCAGTCACATTTATGACCGCTCCGCGCGTCCGTCCGCCGCCGGAGGCGATCCAAATGCCCGCGCCGACGCTGCCGGAGATGCGGTCGCCGCGCTGCAGCGCAACAGTCTCTGCACCGGCAAATGCCGCGGCGCCGCCGCGTGCGGCGAGACGCTCGCCCACCCGCGCCGCGATATGCTCGGCAAGGGCATCCGCCATGCGCTGCTCCGCCTGCTCCGAGGCGCGCTCAAATGCCTCTCTGGCGGCGCCGACGGCATAAAGCGAGGCGGCGGAGGCGTTTGCCTTTTCCTCCGTCTGTTTTACATAATTCTGCTCCAGATAGGAGAGCGTGATAAGCGGATCAGACGCCGTGCCGGAGGCATAGGACGTCAGACCCAGAAGAAACGCCGTCATGAGGAACAGCGATAAAATGACCTTTTTATTCACGGGGATACCTCTTTCAAAAAAACGCAAAAAACGATGCTTTGTTTTATCTTAACATAACTGCACCGCGCTGTCAAAGCTGCGGGCGGCTCACTGCGGGTTTATTTCTCCCGCGATTGGAGTGGTGAACATGCGCCTGACCTCGGCGGGGTCGGAGGCGCGGGCGAGGATCCACATCAGCTTGGTGACAGCCGCCTCGCTGGTGACGTCCAGCCCCTGTATCACGCCCTTTTCCAAAGCCCTCATGCCAACCTGATAAATGGTCGGGTCGGACGCCTCGTAGAGGCATTGGCTGCACAGGACGACCGGCACGCCGGCGTCGGCGGCTCTGCCCAGCTTTTCGGTAAAATCGCGGCGGACAAACTGCATGCCGCCGGAGCCGAACGCCTCTATAACGATACCGTGATAGCCGCGCTCTATCAGCAAATCTATTATCTCCGGATCGGTGCCGGGGGTGAGCTTGAGAAGAAATACCCGCGTGTCTATGTCGGTGTCCAGCGTGGGGCTGCCGTGCGGCGCGGGGATCAGCGAATGCCGCAGCTCCAGCCCGCGCGAGCTGATGACGCCCACGGGCGGCAGGTTGACGCTCTCAAAGGCGTCAAAGCCGACGGTGCGCACCTTAACTCCGCGGCAGCCGAGCATGATCTTGCGGTCAAAGGCGATGAACACGCCAGCCGCTCCGCTGCACGCCATGGCAAAGGCGCTGCGGAGATTGGAAACCGCATCGGTCAGCGGATGCGAAATGGGGAGCTGCGAGCCGGTGAACACCACCGGCACGGGCGGGTTTTGCAGCATAAAGCTGGTCATGGAGGCGGTATACGCCATGGTGTCCGTGCCGTGCGTCACCACGATGCCGTCATAGCCGTCAAAGCCGGCGTATATCTCCGCAGCGATCAGCTTCCATTCCTCCGGCTGGATATTGCTGCTGTCGAGCGTGAGTATCTCGCGCGCGGTAAGCTCGCAGCCGGCGTAAGCGCCGCCGATATGGGCAAGAATTTCCTCGCTGCCGAGTGGGCGCAGCCCCTCCTCGGAGGGCACGGAGGCGATGGTGCCGCCGGTGGTGAGCATGAGAATTTTTTTCATAAGCAGGCTCCTTAAAGCATTTTCACATATATTTTACCGCATTTTTCGCCGTTTGTGAATATCCTTATGCAAAACTTGTCAAATTGCCGCTTGCCTAATTTCGGAAATCAAGATATGATATATAAGTAACACTTACATAAAAATAAGATACTAAAGAATAAGGAGCAGCGTAATGATAACTGTTGCAGATGTGAGTCTTGCCTTTTCCGGGCAGACCTTGTTTAAAAACGTAGACCTAAAGCTGACGCAGGGCAACTGCTACGGCATCATCGGAGCCAACGGCGCGGGCAAATCCACCTTTCTGAGGATACTTTCCGGCGAGCTGGAACCCTCCACCGGCAGCGTAACGGTCAGCCCCAACGAGCGCATGTCGGTGCTGCGTCAGGATCACTTTGCCTTTGACGAATATCCCGTGCTGGACACGGTGATAATGGGCAACCGTCAGCTTTACGACGTGCAGAAGGAGCGCGAGGAGCTGTATGCCAAGGAGGATTTTTCCGATGAAGACGGCATGCGCGCCGCCGAGCTGGAGGGGCTTTACGCCGAGCTGGGCGGCTGGGAGGCGGAGAGCGACGCCTCGCGGCTCGTGCAGGGCTTGGGACTGGAGGAGGAAATCCTGACAAAGCAGATGAGCGACCTTCAGGACGACGAAAAGGTGAAGATACTGCTGGCGCAGGCGCTTTTCGGAAATCCGGATATCATACTGCTGGACGAGCCGACCAACGGACTGGACGCCTTTGCCGTGGAGTGGCTGGAGGATTTTCTGGCGGAGTACGAGGGACTGGTGCTGATAGTCTCGCACGACCGCCACTTTCTCAATAATGTCTGCACCAATATCATCGACATAGATTACGGCAAGATAAAGCTTTATGTCGGCAACTACGAGTTCTGGTACGAGTCCAGCCAGCTTATACAAAAGCTGACCAAGGCGCAGAACCGCCGCACGGAGGAAAAGATCGCCGAGCTGCAAAGCTTCATCGCCCGCTTTTCAGCGAACAAGTCCAAGTCCCGTCAGGCGACCAGCCGCAAAAAGCTGCTGGACAAGCTGACGGTGGAGGAGCTGCCGGCATCGTCGCGGCGTTATCCGTTCGTCAGCTTCTCGCCGCAGCGCGAGGTGGGCAAGGAGGTGCTGGAGGCGCACGGGCTGTGCAAGACCGCCGCGGGCGAGCAGGCATTGAAAAACCTCACCTTCCGCCTTGAGCGCACGGACAAGGTCTGCTTCCTCAGCGAAAACCAGCTCGCCGTGACGGAACTGTTCAAGATCATCACCGAGGAGACGCAGCCGGACAGCGGCAGCTTTAAATGGGGCGGCACGACCTCGCATTCGTATTTTCCCAAGGACAATTCGGAGTTTTTCGACGGCGTGGATAAGAATCTGCTCGACTGGATGCGGCAGTATACGGAAAACGACGATACGGAGACCTATGTGCGCTCCTTCCTCGGCAGAATGCTGTTTTCCGGCGACGAGGTGTTCAAGCCGGTCAGCGTGCTGTCCGGAGGCGAGCGCGTGCGCTGCATGCTGTCGCGCATGATGCTGTTCGGCAGCAATGTGCTGATACTCGACCAGCCCACGAACCACCTTGACTTGGAGTCCATCACGGCGGTCAACAACGCCCTGCGGGACTTCAAGGGCGTGGTGCTGTTCACCAGCCACGACCACGAGTTCATACAGACGGTGGCAAACCGGATAATCGAGATAACGCCGGACGGCTGCATTGACCGCCGCTGCACCTACGACGAATATCTGGAGTACAAGAAAAATCAAGGCTGAGAGGCATGGCATACAAAGAAGGAATACTCTTGTCATATGCTTTTGAAAGGAACGGCAAGAATGGATAAAGAGAAATTGAAGGAAATCTGGAAAAAAGAAGAGGACATTGCCTATATACATGGATGGGATTTTTCTCATATCCACGGCAGATACGAGGAAGAGGATGATTTACCGTGGAATTTTCGAGATGTCATTCGGAAATATCTAAAAGACGAGATGAAGCTGATGGATATGGATACCGGAGGCGGAGAGTTTTTGCTGACTTTCAACCATCCTCACGAAAATACGGCGGCGATCGAGGGCTATCCGCCCAATGTGGAGCTGTGCAAAGAGGTTTTGCTGCCGATGGGGATTGATTTTAGGGAAGCATACGGCGGATGTGAAAGACTTCCTTTTGATGATGAGAGTTTCGATGTTGTAACAAATAGGCATGGCAGTTTTAGAATTGACGAGTTAAGGAGAGTCTTAAAGCCTAACGGACTATTTCTCACACAGCAGGTAGGCGCCGAGAACGATAGAGATCTTGTCAATCTTCTACTTCCGCATATTACGGAACTGCCATTCCCTGATGAATATCTTTCTGTGCGAGAAAAAGAACTTATCACACATGGTTTTGATGTGCTTGAATGTGGAGAGGTCTATAGACCGATTAGATTCTTTGATGTAGGGGCATTGGTTTGGTTTGCAAGAATTATTTCATGGGAGTTCCCCGGCTTTTCCGTTGAGAGTTCTTTGGAGCAACTTTATAAGTCACAGCAAATAATTGATGCAAAAGGCGTAATAGAGGGAAGTATCCACAGGTTTTATGTTGTGGCGAGAAAGCGAGTGTAGATGGGTTGGCGGATACCGATTGACAAAAGCAAGAGCCGTGCCGGAGAGAAAGCAAGCTTTCCGGCACGGCTTTTATATACTCGTATATTTATTGAAAAACAGTAAAAATATATTGATTTTCGGATTAAAATGAGTTATGCTTGGGGTAGCTATAGAAAAACAAGCAGCGTATCGGAACGGGGGCGAGAATTGTATGAATGAAAGTAACCGTGGAATACGATGGATAAAATTGTGTGAATATTGTTTGGTCGTTGTTTTGATATGTTTTGTGCCGGTGTTTGCTGTTGGTATTTTGGGCTGGCATTCTGTTATGCCTGAAAGTTATGAATATGAGCCGCCAAACAGCGCGCAGATAGAAGCTTTTATGGACATATGCGAATTAAAGCCAAGCCTTGCGGAGGGGGCGGAATATCTGTATTTGCTCTCTGCGCCGCAGTCAGGCGACTCCGTGATGGCAATGGTAGTGAACGGCAGCGCAGCCGATAAGCTGGAGTTTTATCCAAAGCATGAAGCAGCGTATAAGGTGAAACTGCGCGACGGAATAACCTTTGATTATGAAGCCGAAACGCCGGTCAAGGAAGTATTCAAGCAG
>JAFTDT010000068.1 GCA_017453985.1 Clostridia bacterium | reverse complement strand
TTATACTGTAAAAAAACTTCATAGTCAAGTGGAAAAACGCTTATTTTTGCAGAGCGGAAAAGTAAAGCCCCGCCGCGCGGTGTGCGTGCGGCGGGGCAGAACTCTCGGTTGCTGCTCAGGAAGCGAGCGACACGGGATAATCGTTGAAATCTGCCGGATAATTGGGCATAGTATTCTCCATATATTCGTCCATCGCGTTGTTGGTAAGCGTGTCAACTATGGTATTGTAATACTCATAATTGCCGTGCTCGACGAAGTAAATGAGATGATATCCGTAAGTGGTTTCGACAAGCCCCACATCGCCGGGCTTGCGTCCGGACTCAAAGCACCAGTCGTTGAACGCTTGAACCATCACATTCTCGGTGAAGAAGCCGAGATCGCCGCCCTCGGAGGCGCTGCCATCTGCGGAATGCTCCTTGGCAAGCTCGGCAAAGGAGTCCTCGGTCGCTTCGCCGGACTCCCACTGGGAGCGGATGTCCTCGATCTGGGTAAGCACGGCGGCGTTCGCCTCGTCAACAGCCGCCTTATCCTCATCGGTGGCATCCTCTGCATAGGCCTCGGTCCTCAGCAGGATATGACGCACCCTGACGGTGGGCAGCTCCTCGCGGTAGCGACCGGCGAACAGCAGCACGGAATAGCCGAAGCCGGTGTCCACCACGTCGATATCGCCGACCTGACGTCCCTCCTCTCTGTACCAGTCAGAGGTGCTGCCGGACTGCTCATTGACGCGGACGCCCTGATTGAAGTGCGAGCTGTAATTCTCGTTGCCGAGCTGAATGTGATACGCCTCGGCGACGGTCTCAAAGTTATCCGCGCCGGTGACCTTGCTGCGCATCTCGTCCGCCAGCGCCTTCGCCTCGCTCTTGCTCGCCTCGGTCATGGAGGTCGCTTCCTCCTCGCTCTTGGGCTGCCCCTCTTCTATCTCCGCGCCCTCCTCAGGCTCGGTATAGGTGTAGGTCGTGTAGGGGAAGGTGTAGTAGTAATAATCCACTACGTCAAAGTCGTCCTGATGCTCCTGATAATAAGTCTCCACGTCCGTGTCGCCGAAGTTATACTGATCCTTCAGATGATTGTAGTAGGCGTTGCCGTAGAAGCGGATCTTGTTGACCTTTTCAACGTCGGAGAGCTTGGTGGCGCTGGAATACGCAGCCTTGACATACTGAGCGAGGGACATGCCGTTGTAGTCGGCGTTGGACTCGATCTGAGCCATATAATCCTGATACTCCGTATTATCCTCGTCGCTGAGCTCAAAGCCGTTGCTCCTGCCGTCCTGATAGAGCGTGTAGAGGGTCTTTACCTGCTCCTTGGTCTGGTCGATGAAATACTCACGCCAGGTGATGCTGGTATCAAAAATGCAGGGCTGAGAATCTATAGTGGTGAGATCATAGTTGTAATACTGCTGAAGCGAGGGGCCGTACTCGTTGAGTATGTTCGAGCGTACATCGCGATAGAGTATGTTGAAGTCCATCGCAGATACCTTCTCATTGCCGACCTTGGCGGCAGTGAGACCGCGCTGGATCGTTCCCGTAAAGGTAAGCACGCTGTACAGGAACACCAGCACGACCGCGGCGGCGACTGCCCAAAGACCGATCTTTGCGCCGAGTCCCAGCACGCTGTCCTGCTTCTTTTTGCTTTTTGCGGCAGCTTCACGCTGCACCTGACGGTTTCTTGCACCTTTTCCCATTTTTCATCATCCTCAATACTGTAATTTGACAAAATTGATTGTACACCAAAATGAAAGCGCCTATGTTACAAACATGTAAATTATCGGATATCCTGAGGAAAAAGTCAACCTTTTTTTGCTTACATTTTTTATAAAATAATGAAAAAAGATATTTTTTCATAAAAAACATGAAAAAAAGTATTGCAAACTTTGCCGCCGTATGTTATCATATTCGTTGCGAAAAGTAACTGATGCGAGGTGAAAAGACGATGAAGGAAGGAATTCATCCCAAGTACAGTACCACTACGGTAAGATGTGCATGCGGAAACGAGTTTGAGGTAGGCTCCACCAAGGAGAATATCCGCGTGGAAATCTGCAGCAACTGCCATCCTTTCTATACAGGCAAGCAGAAGCTCGTGGATACCGGCGGACGTGTTGACCGCTTTAAGAAGCGCTTCAACCTGGAGCAGGAAAAATAATCGTTTTTAGAACATAGGCGGCACTCTTGCGGGTGCCGCTTGTTTTCACTTATTTGTATAAGTAGCGGGAGGGCACAGCTTGACTGAGAAAAACGAAAAGGTAAGAGGACGGGCGCTGCTCGTGGGGTTGAACTGCGGTGCGCTGGCGGATTTTGACAATTCCGACGAGGAGACGATGGACGAGCTGGAGGAGCTTTTGCGCACTGCCGGCGGCGAGACCGTCCTGCGGACGATGCAGAACCGCCGCTCGCCGGAGCCGGGGACATTCATCGGAGAGGGAAAGGCGCGCGAGCTGGCGGAGACGGTGAAGGCGAATGAGATCGACATCGTTATTTTCGACAACGAGATATCCCCCTCGCAGACCCGCGCGCTGGAAAAGCTGCTGGACTGCCGTGTGATAGACCGCAGCGCGCTGATACTCGATATATTCGCAGACCGCGCAAAGACCCGCGAGGGCAAGCTGCAGGTGGAGCTGGCGCAGTATAAATACATTCTTCCGCGGCTCACGGGCATGTGGGGGCATCTGGTGCGTCAGACGGCGTCCGGCGGCGCCAGCCCGATAGGGACCCGCGGACCCGGCGAAACACAGCTTGAGACAGACCGCCGCCACATCCGCCGCAAGATACAGAAGCTGGAGGATGAGATCGAGCAGGTGCGGAAGGTGCGCGGAGTGCAGCGGCGCGGCAGGCAGAAGAGCAATATCCCCATGGTCTGTCTTGTCGGCTATACCAACGCCGGCAAGTCCACGCTGCTCAATGCGCTTACGGGCGCGGACGTGCACGCGAATGACCGGCTGTTCGATACGCTCGACCCTACGGTGAGGCTGATGGACACGAAGGACATCGGCGAGATACTGGTCTCCGACACTGTCGGATTTATAAGAAAGCTGCCGCATCTGCTGATAGGCGCCTTTCGCGCAACGCTGGAGGAGCTGACGCACGCCGACGCGCTGGTGCATGTCGTGGACGCCTCCAATCCGGCATGGCGCGAGCAGGCGGACGTGGTGGAGGAGCTGATAACGCAGCTCGGCGCGGAAAAGACGCCGCGGCTGATGCTGTTCAACAAGGTGGATCTGCTGACGGAGGAGCAGCTCCCGCGCGCGAGCGGCGCGGTATACTGCTCGGCGGCGAGAGGCATCGGCATGGACAAGCTGACGGAGCGCATAGCAGAGCTGATCGGGGAAAATATGAGCACGGTCAGCCTTGTCATTCCCTATTCCAGCGGCGGGCTGCTGGATATGCTGCACCGCAGCGCCGTGGTCAAAAAGGCGGAATACACGGACGAGGGCGTCGCCGTGGAGGCGGTGTGCAGCCGTCAGGTGCTGGGGCAGCTCAGCGCCGCGCTGAGGAGCGGAGGCGAGGCGGATGGAGAGCTATAAAATACCCGCGAGCGATGCCACGGCGGAGTTTACGGAGAAGAAGTCGCGCTTTATCGGCAATATTTTCTGCGTAAGCAGCGCGCAGCAGGCGGCGGATATCATAAAAAGCATGCAAAAGCAGTTTTGGGACGCCACCCATAACGTGTACGCATATATATTAAAAGACGGGACCATGCGCTTTTCCGACGACGGTGAGCCGCAGGGCACGGCGGGCATGCCGACGCTTGAGGTGCTGAAGAAGGAGCAGGTTTTTGATGTGCTGTGCGTCACCACGCGCTACTTCGGAGGCATACTGCTCGGCGCGGGCGGGCTGGTGCGGGCATATGCTCACAGCGCCAAGATTGCCCTCGACGCGGCGGGCGTCGCGGTGATGCAGCCGTATGCCGTGCTGACGCTGGACTGCCATTACAGCTTTTTGGAGTCGGTGCGGAAATGCTGCGGGCATTTCGGCGCGATGGAGGAGTCGGCGGACTTCGGCGCGGAGGTGCGGCTGACGGTTTGCCTGCCGGCATCCGCGGCGGCGGAGTTTGCCGCTAAGATAACGGATATCACCAACGGACGGGTGATCCCACGGTCGGCGGGAGAGAAAATGATGGCAGTCCCGCTGCAAAAATAGCGAAAAAAAGGAAATCGCCTGTTTTTTGCGTATTATAAATAGGAGCATGCAAAAAGGAGGGATGCGCTTGAGCGTCAGAGAACGAATAGAAGCCTCCGAGCGGGCGCTGCTGGCGGCGACGGCGACTTTGTCCGAGCGTTCGCGCGGCAGGGAGCGTCCGGAGGAGCCGGACGCGGTGCGCACCTGCTTTATGCGGGACAGGGACAGGATAATCCATTCCAAGTCTTTCCGCAGACTGAAGCACAAGACGCAGGTGTTCATCTCGCCGGAGGGCGACCATTACCGCACGAGGCTGACGCACACGCTGGAGGTGTCGCAGATAGCGCGCACGGTGGCACGGGCGCTGCGGCTCAATGAGGATCTGACGGAGGCGATAGCTCTCGGGCATGACCTCGGACACACCCCCTTCGGACACGCGGGCGAGCGCGCGCTGACAGAGGCGTCGGGCGTGCCGTTTGAGCATAATGAGCAGAGCGTGCGCGTGGTGCGCCGTCTGGAAAAAAACGGCGCCGGGCTGAACCTTACGTATGAGGTAATGGATGGCATGCGCTGCCATACCGGGCAGAAAAAGGCGGATACAGAGGAAGGCAGGATCGTGCATTTTGCCGACCGCATCGCATACATAAATCACGATATAGACGACGCCGTGCGGGCAAACATACTCATCGAGGACGATATTCCCGCTCACGTGCGCGAGCGCCTTGGGCGCGGGCACAGCATGAGGATAAACAGTCTTGTGGAGGCGATGGTGGAATACGGAGAGCGCACCGGCAGGGCGGGACTCGACAGCGAAACAGAGCGCGTCATGAGCGACCTGCGGGAGTTCATGTTCGAGGCGGTGTATAAAAATCCCGTGGCAAAGGGCGAGGAAGGCAAGGGGATAGAAATACTGAAGCGGCTGTACGAGCATTACATGGCGGATCTCAGCCGCCTGCCGGAGGACTTTCGCCGGATAGCGGAGGAGGACGGCGGGCATACTGCGGTCTGCGACTATATTGCCGGCATGAGCGACCGTTTTGCCGTGGCGAAATATCAGGATATATTCATACCAAAGAGCTGGAATCAGTATTGAGCCGCTTGCGCGCAAGGGAGGTGAGGGCATGGCGCTTCCGCAGAATTTTTTGGACGAGCTCATTTACCGCAGCGATATCGTTGATACCGTTTCGCGGTATGTGCAGCTCAGGAAGACGGGCAGCAATCACGTGGGGCTGTGCCCCTTCCACAACGAAAAGACGCCATCCTTCACCGTTTCGCGGGACAAGCAGTTTTTCAAATGCTTCGGATGCGGCGAGGGAGGAAATGTCATCACCTTCGTGATGAAGATGGAAAACCTGCCGTTTATCGACGCGGTCAGGCTGCTGGCAGAGAGATGCGGCATGACTGTGCCGGAGGACGATTACGACAGCGACAGAAACAGACGGAGGCGGGAGCGCATGCTGGCGCTGAACCGCGACGCGGCACGGTATTTTCATGACGTGCTGATGTCCGAGCAGGGAAAAGAGGCGCTGGAATACCTGCGCCGGCGCGGGCTGAGCGTCCGGACGGTCAACAATTTTGGGCTGGGCTACGCGCCGGACAGCTGGGATACGGCGGTGCTCGCCATGAGGGAGCTTGGCTATACCAATGCAGAGCTGGAGGAATCGCGTCTTGCCGGCAGAGGCAAGAGCGGCGGGCTGTACAGCTTTTTCCGCGACAGGGTGATGTTTCCGATAATCGACCTGCGCGGCAGTGTGCTGGCGTTCGGCGGCAGAGTCATGCGCGGCGACGGCGGCGGCAGAAAATACATAAACAGCCCGGACACCCTTGTATATAACAAAAGCCGCAATCTTTACGGGATAAATCTGGCGAAAAAGAGCAAAGCAAGCCGATTTTTGCTTTGCGAGGGAAATATGGACGTCATAGCTCTCCACCAGGCGGGATTTGACAGCGCGGTGGCTTCCTGCGGGACGGCGTTTACCGCCGAGCAGGCAAAGCTGCTCAGCCGCTACACCGGCGAGGTGGTGATATGCTTCGACGCGGATGCCGCGGGACGCGCGGCGACGCAGAAGGCGATCGACGTGCTGGCGCCGACGGGCATGAAGGTGCGGGTGCTGCGTTTGCCGCCGAAGCGCGACGCGAGCGGGCAGATATTGCTGGACGCCTCCGGCGCGCCGGCAAAGACCGACCCGGACGAGTTCATCAAGGAAAACGGCGCGGAGGCGTTTGCAAGCCTGCTGGAAAAGCTCCAGACCGACGGGGAATACCGTCTGGCGGAGATACGCGGACGCTACGATTTGGAGCGGGACGACGGGCGCATAGCCTATCTCAAGGACGCGGCGGCGTTTATCGCCGGGCTTGCCAGCGACGTGGAACGGGAGATATTTGCCCGCACGGCGGCAAGCGAGGCGGGAGTCTCGGCGGAGGCGATGCTGGCACAGGTCAGCCGCGAGCGGCGGGCGCGGAGCAAAAAGAACAGGCGCGAGGAGGAGCGGCGGGCGATGAATCCCATGCGCGGAATAGGCGCCGCCAGAGGGAGTCTGCGATACGAAAATCCGGCGTCTGCGAAATGCGAGGAGATGCTGCTGGCGGCGGCGCTGGCGGACGCGGAGATATTGCGCTTCGCGGCGGAGCGGATATCGCCGGAGGAGTTTTCTTCACCGTTTTTGGCGAAAATATACGAAAGCGCGATAGAGCGGCAGCGGACGGGCGCGGAGCTTTCTCCCGGCGCGCTCATGTCGGAGCTGACCGAGGAGGAGGCGGGCAGCCTTGCCGCGGTTGTCGGCAAGGGCTTTTCCGCGGCGGACGCGCGCCGCGCGGCAGAGGATTACATATCTAAAATAAAATTTGAGCACCAAAAGCGGGAAAAAAGCGACGATATCCTGCTGATGGCAGCGGAAAGAAAACGGGATAAGGAGGACTGACGCACATGTCGGAACAGGAAAAGACGCAGAACAAGCAGCAGATCATACGCGAGCTGATGGAGCGCGGCAAGCGCAGCGGCAAGCTCACGATGAAAGAGGTCAATGAGGTGATAGACGCGCTGGAGCTTGACGCTTCGCAGCAGGACAAGCTTTTTGAGGGGCTTGAAAAGCTGCATGTCGATATCGAGGTGGATGACGACGAGCTGATGGCGGAGATCCCGTTTCTGGATACGGACGACGAGCTGCCCGACGCGGAGGAGATACCGGAGGAGGAGCTGGCAGACCCCTCGGCGCTGGCGGAGGGACTGGCGATCGACGATCCCGTGCGCATGTATCTCAAAGAGATAGGCAAGGTCAGCCTGCTCAGCTCTGAGGAGGAAATAGAGCTGGCAAAGCGCATGCTGGAGGGCGACGAGCAGGCAAAGCAGAAGCTGGCGGAGGCAAATCTGCGTCTGGTCGTCAGCATCGCCAAGAGATATGTCGGCAGAGGCATGCTCTTCCTCGACCTCATACAGGAGGGCAATCTCGGTCTGATCAAGGCAGTCGAGAAGTTTGACTACACCAAGGGCTACAAGTTTTCCACCTACGCGACCTGGTGGAT
>JAFTDT010000067.1 GCA_017453985.1 Clostridia bacterium | reverse complement strand
GGGAGATTGCTCGCGGACGCCCGCCAAGGCTCCCTTGTGCCGCTCGCGCCAGCGCGCAACGGCGGCTTTGCCGCCGCGCCGCGAGCGCGGCGAACGGGTTTTGCCGAAGTCATTTCCGAGATCCTTCGACTGCGCGGCGCGACCGCCGCTCCGCTCAGGATGACAGTTTAAAGGAAGCCTTGGGAGTCCTCGCGCCTTGCCCTCTCCGTCAGCGCCGCAGACGCGCCACCTCTCCCAAAGGGGGAGGCAAGCGTCGAAGCGATTTTCGTGGGGGCGCGCAAAGGAGGCAGGTTAAGGAACGCTCGACGGGAGCGATGCGCCTGCGGCGGCAGCCGCCCTGCCGTGCGATCCCTCGGCGGCGCTGCCTTTTACAGTCCGTTCGGGCTGTATTTTTTTTGCGCTTTCGGTGCAGAAAGGCGGTACGACACGCCGCCGCGCTTTTTGATACCATAAAAGCCAGAAACGGAGGTCTTTTTCAATGACAAAAACGGATATGGGCAAGCTTGCCCTGTGGAAGGAGCGGCTGGAGCGCGCGCAGGCGGCGTTTGAGGGCGAATATGCCAAGATGGACCGCCGCGAGGCGACCTACCGCGGCGCAAGCGCCCTGCGCCCGATGGTGCCGGGCGACGAGCTGACCCGCACGCCGCACGTGCGCAATGTGGCGGCGGAGCTGATCGAGGCGCAGGTGGACACCGCCATACCGCAGCCGCGCGTTACGGCGCGGCGCAAGGCGGATGAACGGCTGGCGCAGATCATTGAGGACATGCTGCGCGGCGAGCTGGACCGCCTGCCGATGGAGGTCATCAACGATATCCAGGAGCGCACGGCGCCGATCCAAGGGGCGGCATTTTACCTCGTCGAGTGGGACAATACGCGCCGCAGCCACGGCACGGTGGGCGAGGTCGCCGTCACGCCGCTGCACCCCCGACAGGTGCTGCCGCAGGAGGGCGTATTTACCTCCATCGAGGACATGGACTACATCTTTCTCAAGCTGCCGCAGACGCGGGAATATCTGCGCCGCCGCTATGACGTAAAGCTGGAGGATGCGCGCGAGAGCGAGCCGGAGGTGCGCGGCGCGGAGGACGGCCCGGACAGCGACATGGTAACGCAGTACGTCGTCTATTTCCGCAACGAGGAGGGCGGCATCGGGCGCTTTAGCTGGGTGGACGAGACGGTGCTGGAGGACATGGAGGACTATCAGGCGCGGCGCGTTGACGGCGAGGTGCAGACTCACGAGGAGGTATTCCTGCCGGGCATGCCGCCGGTGCGCGTGCCGTATTACAAGCCGGATATCTACCCCGTGATCATGCAGCGCAATGTCAGCGTGTTCGGCCAGCTCTTGGGCGACAGCGACATAGACAAGATCGCAGACCAGCAGAATACGATAAACCGTCTGGAGAGCAAGATCATCGACAAGCTGATGAAGGCGGGCAGCTATATCACCCTGCCCGACGAGGCGAGCATTCGCTTTGATGCGGAGGATATGAAGGTCATTCGTCCCGGCTCGGCGGCGGCGAAGGCGATGATCGACGTCTACGACCTGCACGGAGATATCCAGCCCGACCTTGCATACATGCGCGAGGTGTACGAGGAGGCACGGCAGATGATCGGCATCACCGACAGCTTTCAGGGCAGGCGCGACTCGACGGCGATGAGCGGCGTGGCAAAGCAGTTTGCCGCCGCGCAGAGCGCGGGCAGGCTGGAGAGCAAGCGGGTGATGAAAAACGCCGCCTACGCGGAGCTTTTCGAGGCGATATTCCGCTTCCGTCTCGCTTACGCCGACGAGCCGCGTCCCGTTACCGGGCAAGACGCCGACGGCGAGCCGCGCTATGAGGTGTTCAGCCGTTATGACTTCTTGCAGCGGGACAGTGCGGGGCAATGGTACTGGAACGACCGCTTTTTCTTTTCCTGCGATGCGGCGACGCCGCTGGCGAACAACCGCGAGGCGATGTGGCAGGAGACGCGGCTCAACCTGCAAAGCGGGGCGTTCGGCGACCCGACGGCGCTGGAGACGCTGCTGCTGTTCTGGGGAAAGATGGAGCTGCTGCACTATCCCGGCGCCGGCAAGACCAAGGCTTATCTCAGCGAGCGGATGAGGGAGCGTCGGGAAGCGGCGGAGAGAGCGGGGCGCGAGCTGTGATTGCAGACGGCGGCGACGCAAGCCGCCGACCTGCGGAGCACTGACGGAAAGCGCGAAACCACGGTTTTCATACGCAGAAACGCGGAAAAATTCACGGGCACCAAGGCAACATCTGACAAATACTGCGGCAAAGGGGTGATGGAAATGAAGGAAACTTATACGGGCAGGATAAGCAACAGCGGCTCGCAGATCGTCAAGGCGCCGGTCAAGCCGGTGACGAACAAAGGCAAGGGCAGCGTGAAGAAAGGCGACGATTTGCGCGGCGGTAAGTGAGCCGGACGGCGGGGAGCGCGAAAAGGCACGCCCTTGCCTGCGAGCGCAGCGAGCCGCCGCGAAGTCGCGGCGTCCCGATTTGCGGGAATTCATTTCCCGCAAATCTAACCAATGAACGGGGGTCCCCCGCGGAAACCCAGCGAAGCGGTTTTCGTGGGGGCAAGGGCAGCGTGAAGAAAGGCGACGATTTGCGTGGCGGTAAGTGAGCCGGATGGCGGGGAGCGCGAAAAGGCACGCCATTGCCTGCGCGCGCAGCGAGCCGCCGCGAAGTCGCGGCGAACAGGTTTTGACGAATTCACTTCGGCAAAACCTAATCAATGAACGGGGGCCCCCCGCGGAAACCCAGCGAAGCGGTTTTCGTGGGGGCAAGGGCAGCGTGAAAAAGGGAAACGACCTCAGAGGCGGCAAGTGAGCGGACGGCGGGGAGCGCGAAAAGGCACGCCCTTGCCTGCGAGCGCAGCGAGCCGCCGCGAAGTCGCGCGAACAGGTTTTGACGAATTCACTTCGGCAAAACCTAATCAATGAACGGGGGCCCCCCGCGGAAACCCAGCGAAGCGGTTTTCGTGGGGGCAAGGGCGCGGTAAAAAAGGGCGACGATTTGCGCGGCGGCAAGTGAGCCGGACGGCGGCAGAGACGGCGCAGGCGTGCCCTTGCCTCACGGCGAAGCCGCGCCCGCGAGCGCGGGCGCGCGTAAGCCAAAGCGGGGAACAGGCTATGACTGCGACCGCTGTCTGCGAAGCAGACTAATGGATTGTTCGTCATTTGCAAAAGTACGACAACAGATAATCAGATAGGATCCCGCCGGTTTTCGCAAAGCGAAAACCACCTCCCTTACACCTGACGGCGTAAAGGAGGCAAGCAGAGGAAGCCGCGCCCGCGAGCGCGGAGGCACGATTTTATACGCAGAAACGCGGAAAAATTCACAAAAAAGGAGCTTATTATGGAAAAGCATATCGACACCGGTCATATCGACAGCATCGAGGAAATCGGCGGCATCGACGTCGGCAGCGGCAGCGGCCGCATCGATGACAGCGTCACCGCCGATATCATGGGCGACAGCCTCGGCACGGAAGGGCAGCCGACAGCGCCGAAGCAGGCGGCGGAGGCAGAAGCCGCTCCGCCGGAGACGGAGAGCGGGCAGGCGGCAGAGGACGCTCCGTCGGAGCGGAGAACGCGCAAGCCCATGCCGCCGGAGGAGCGCAGCCGCTATGCCGCGGCGCGCCGCAAGGCGGAGGAGGAGCGCGACCGCGTGATCGCCCGCGTGCGACACGAGGAAATGCAGTCCCGCGCCCGCTATGAACTGCGCGAGCAGCTCCGCGAGATCAACGCCATCGACCCCTCGGTGCAGACCATCGAGGACATACTGACGCGGCCGACGGGCGCGAGGTTCGAGGAGCTGGTGCAGCGCGGCAATACGCTGACGGACGCCTTCCGTCTGGCGAACATCGACGAGCTGACCTATGCGGCGGCGCGCGCCGCAAGGCAGGAGGTGCTGGCTTCCGTCAGCAGCAAGGAGCATATGCGCCGCAGCACCTCCCGCGGGCAGGGCGCGGCGGCG
The DNA here is from genome assembly GCA_017453985.1 of Clostridia bacterium. Taxonomy (GTDB): domain Bacteria; phylum Bacillota; class Clostridia; order Oscillospirales; family Butyricicoccaceae; genus RGIG3726. Next base: position 10,666 of record JAFTDT010000067.1, on the reverse strand, counting down.
GTGCCGCGCGAGGTGGCGCAGCAATACCGCATTCTTTATCCCAAGGCGAGCGACGAGGAGATCGCAAGACATTACAACGAGTATATCAACGGGTAAAAGCAACTATATGCAATCAAAAATAAGGGGGAAAAGCAATGGCATTCAAAATACATACCGTGCTGGACGGGCATATCCCGTCGTGGCAGTATCTGCCGGCAGCGGCGGGAACGTACAGCGCCGGACAGGCGGCGGTCTTTTCCGGCGGCAAGCTGGCGCCTGTGAGCTCCGGCGTCGGTGAGAACACTGACAAGGGCAGACACTACGTCTGCATGGCGGACGTGACCGTGGAGGAGGACGGGCTGCTGCCGGTGGTGGCGGCGGAGGAGATGATCCTCTGGGAGGTGCCGCTGGCGGCGGATGCGGCTTCGCTGGCGGCGGGGCAGGCATACACAATTTCTGCCGACGGCATGAGCATGACCGCAACGACGACCAAGGGCTGCTGCACCGTGCTGCGCGTAGGCGGCAAGACGGCGGGCGACCCCGTTATCGTCAGACTGGTCTGACAGAAAAAAGGAGGAGTTTAAGAGATGGCTAATATCATTTTTTCCGAGGGAAGCGGGCTTCAGGACAGCATTTACGGCAAATCGCAGGCTCCCATTCGCATGTTCATCGAGAAGCGCGGCGAGGCGTTTGAAAAGGCGAGCATGATCCCGGAGCTGTTCAGCGTGGACGCCAGCCGCCACTTCGGCGAGAAGTTCACCACGCTGACGGCGATGGACGGCTTCCTGCCCGTGGGCGAGAACGGAGCTTATCCCACCGACGGCATGCAGCAGGGCTTTGAGAAGTTTTTCGAGCACATGACATGGAAGAACAGCTTCTCCCTCTCGCGCGAGATCGTGGAGGACAGCAAGAGCATCGACCTGCGCAAGCGTCCGCTCGGCTTTGTCACCAGCTACTACCGCACGCGCGAGCGATTTGCCGCCGCGCTGTATGGCGGCGCGCTGGGGCAGAGGGACAGCGTGGACTTCAGCGGCATGAGCTTTGACGTGCGCTGCGCCGACGGCGAGAAGCTCTTCTCCAAGGCGCATCCGAGCAAGATCACCGGCGAGACGCAGGGCAACTGGTACGCGGACGAGTTCTCCGCCGACGCGCTGGCGGCGCTGGAGAACGCCATGCAGAACACCCGCGGCGACAACGGCGAGATACTGGATATCTCTCCGGACACCATTCTGATACCCAATATCTACACGCTGAAGAAGGCGGTCTTTGCCGCCATCGGCGCGGATAAGAGCCCCGACACGGCGAACAACGGCTACAACTATCTGTTCGGACGCTGGAACGTCATCGTCTGGTCGTATCTCAATCAGTACGTAAGCGACGGCGCCGCGCCGTGGATCCTGCTCGACAGCCGTTATAACGACGAGTACGGCGGAGCCGTGTGGCTGGACCGCACCAAGCTGGAGGTTCGCAGCCGCATCGACGACGGCAACGACGCCAACGTGTGGCAGGGGTACGCGAGATTTATCGCAGGCTTCAACGACTGGCGCTTTGCGGCAGTCGGCGGACTTGCGGGGGGCGACGAGCTGATACAGGCATAAGCGGCGTTGCCGGAGGCGACCGCGAGCGCAGCGAGCCGCCCGCGAGTGCGGGCGTACAGATTTGCGGGAATTGATTTCCCGCAAAGCTAATCAAAATAAGCGGGGCCCCCGCGGAAACCCAGCGAAGCGGTTTTCGTGGGGAGCTTCGGCAACGACGCCAACGTGTGGCAGGGGTACGCGAGATTTATCGCGGGATTTAACGACTGGCGCTTTGCGGCAGTCGGCGGACTTGCGGGCGGCGACGAGCTGATACAGGCATAAGCGTCGGAGCCGGAGGCGATGCGCGAGCGGGAGCGAGCCGCCCGCGGAGTCGCGGCGTCTGATTTTGACGGATTTATTCCGGCAAAATCTAACCAATGCCAAAGGGCTCCCGCGAAAGCCCAGCGGAGCGGGTTTCGTGGGAAATGCGGGAGCGAGCCGCCCCTTGGCTCTTCCTCTGCGGAGTTGCCGCCGCGCCGCTTCAGTCGCGGCGAACGGGTTTTGACGAATTCATTTCCGAGATCCTTCGACTGCGCGGCGCGACCGCCGCTCCGCTCAGGATGACAGTTTAAAGGAAGAACGGGGATCCCCGCGCCTTGCCCTCTCCGTCAGCGCCATAGGCGCTGTCACCGCTCCCAAAGGGGGAGGCAAGGGGGCGCGTGCTTTCCCACAGGCGCTTGCCTCCCGTCAGATGGCGGGAGCTGCTCCGCAGTTATTCGGTTTTGAATTATACATAATAACACAAAGGAGGCCGCGTTATGGCAACGCTCAGAGGCGTGATAGAACGTGTAGACGAAATAAAACCCAACGCCTTTTCCGCGGCGGCAAAGACCGCCTGGCTGAACGAGTGCGAGGGCATGGTGCAGACGGAGGTCATTTTGCTTGCCCTCTGCGACGTGATCCAGTACGATTATGCCGCCGACTCGGAAAAGGTGCTGCTGGCGGAGCCGCCGCACGATAAGATCTACTGGACTTATCTCTGTGCGCTGATCGACTTTGCCAACGGCGAATACAACAAATACCACAACACCATGCAGCTTTTCAACGCCTATTTCGGCGAGTACATGCGCTGGTACGCGCGGCGCTACCGTCCGGCGGACGGGCGCGGCGAGGAGCGCGGCTACTATATCTCCGCCTATGCCATCGCGGTCAAGCACGGCTATGAGGGCACGGAGGAGGAGTGGCTGGCGTCGCTGCACGGCGAGGCAGGTCCCAAGGGGGACAAGGGCGAGAAGGGCGACAAAGGAGATAAGGGCGACGCCGGCACGATGGACATCACGCCGGAGTCGGGCTGCACGGTGACGGGGCTGCTCAAGGGCGCTTCCGGCGCGGTGACGGCGGCTGTCGAGGGCGAGGACTATATCGGCGTCTCCGGCGGCAAGGCGCTGCCGCGGCGGATAAGCACGCGGACGGAAAGCATAACGGCGGACGAGCTGATGCTGGACAGCACCGAATCAGGCAGGATATTCCTCTGCCGCTCCGCGCGCAGCATGTGCGTCACGCTGCTTCCCGATCCGCAGGAGCCTCTTCCCGCCGTCTATGACGCAGACGCGGAGATAGAGCTGGTGCGCATGGGCACGGGCGAGGTCGAGATCGCGGCGGCAAGCGGCGTGACGCTGTATTGCGCGGCGGAGGCGCCGTATATGATCAGCGGACAGTATGAGAGCGCGTGTCTCAAGCATATCGGCCCCAACACTTGGCTTTTGCAGGGGGCGATAGAATGAGTCTGAGCAGGAGGGCGGTACTTTTGAGCAAAAGAGGCAGAGCGGCGCGGGAGCCGTATGCGGAATATACGGTGAACAGCAACGGGCAGATAATTGCCGCGATCTTTTACGGGGCGGAGGTGCCGCAGTCGCTGTTTGCCGGAACAGCCGGGTTCGGCATGCTGGCGGAGGCGACGGTGACGGAGGGCTGCGAATACATCGGCAGCGGAGCGTTTTCGACGAACGGGCTCAGGTCGATCTCGCTGCCGAGCACGCTGAAGGAGATCGACAGCGGCGCTTTTCAAAACTGCATGCTGCTGACTTCAATAGAGCTGCCGGCGGGACTGGAGTATTTGTCGCGCAACACCTTTAAAAATTGTCTGGCGCTGGCGGCAGTGACCTTCCACGGCACGCCGGACAGCATTGCAACCACCGCGTTTTCCGGCTGCGAGGCGCTGCTCACGATCAATGTTCCGTGGGCGGAGGGCGCAGTTGCCGGCGCGCCATGGGGCGCGACCAACGCAACGATAAATTACCGCGCGCTGTAAGGAATTTTTGTCATGGGACGGGACAAAAGCAGGCTGCACCCGCGGGTGCGGGAGCTGTGCGCGGAGTTTGAGCGGCGCTGCCGCGAGGCGGGGCTGAATGTGCTGGTGACGGAGACCTTCCGCACGGCCGCGGAGCAGGACGCGCTGTACGCGCAGGGGCGGACGAAGCCGGGCAGCATCATCACCCGCTGCAAGGGCGCGGACTATCAAAGCCCGCACCAGTGGGGCGTGGCCTTTGACTTCTGCCGGAACGTGCGCGGGCGGGAGTACGACGACAGCGACGGCTTTTTCCGCAAATGCGGCGAGATAGGCAAGAGCCTCGGCTTGTTCTGGGGCGGGGACTTCCGCACCTTTGTGGACAAGCCGCATCTGGAATGGCCGGAGGCTCTGCCGCAGAACAGCACAAAAGCCCTGAAAAGCAAATACGGCACGCCGGAGAGGTATATGGCGACGTGGAAGGAGGAAAAGGCAGTGACCTATGAGGAGTTTTTGGCGCACATGACGCGCTACAACGCGGAGCTGGCGACGGCGGAGCCGCCGGAGTGGGCGCGGGAGGAGCTTGCCGAGGCGGTGGCGATGGGCATCACCGACGGTACGCGCCCGATGCAGCTGATACCGCGGTATCAAGCGGCGATTATGGCGAAGCGCGCGGCGAAGGCAGCGGAGCAGAAAAAAGCCTAATCGCCGCCCGCGAGCGGGAGCGAGCCGCCGCGGAGTACGATTTGTCGGAGCTCCCCCCGTGAGCCCTGTCTCGTGGGATGAAGGTTTGGATTGATAAGAGGTCTCAAGGAGAGGGGACTGCTTAAAAGCAGCATGATATCCGGTAAAGGCAGCGGCGGAGAGAACAGGAGGCAGATGAAATGCAAACGGAAGTTTTGACGGCGGTGCTGGCGCTGGCGGGAACGCTGCTGGGGAGTCTGTTCGGAGTGATCGCCAGCGCAAAGCTGACCACCTTCCGCATCTCCGAGCTGGAGAAAAAGGTGGACAGGCTCTACTCGGTCGCGGAGCGCCTCGCCGTGGTGGAGCGGGAGTTGAAAACGGCGTTTAATTATATAGACGAGCTGAAGCACGGCAAGTGAGGGCGCTCCGCGCGAGCGGAAGCGAGCCGCCGCGGAGTCGCGGCGTCTGATTTTGACGGATTCATTTTTCGAGATCCTTCGACTGCGCGGCAAAGCCGCTCCGCTCAGGCTGATAAATAAAACAAAGGAGCTGAGAGCATGCCGGGAACTTTTTTGAACGCCGACCTGAACTTTCCCGAGTTCAGCGGTGAGGAAAACACAGAATTAAAACTAAAGGTAATCATGAACTACCTGTATATGGTATTGGAGCAGCTTCGTTATACGCTGAGTAATCTCGGCATGGAAAATCTTAACAAAACGGAGCTTGACCGTATCGGCGGGTATGTCACAGAGCCGCTGTGGGTGCAGCTTTACGGCGAGGACGGACGCGAGGCGGCGGTCTCGGTGACGGGCGAGGGGCTGGTGACGCGGGTCGCCGACGCGGAGAGCGGCATCAGCGCATTGACGCAGACGGCGGCGGGGCTGAGCACGCGCGTGGAAAACGCGGTCAGCCGCACGAGCGCCAACCAGACCGGCGAGGGCTTCAGTCTGACGGTGCAGACGCCGGACGGCGAGACGGCGGCGGTGTTCGACAGCGGCGGACTGACGGTGTACAGCGGCGGCTTCCGCATCATGAACGGCGCCCGCGAGACCTTTTGGGTAAACGCCCTCGGGCAGGCGGTGGCGCAGGATATGCGGCTGAACGGGGCGCTGGCAAGCGGCGGCACCATCAGCGGCAGCGAGATAATCGGCGGCACGGTGACCGGCGCGGTAGTGACCAGCGAGAGTGCGGCGTATGATCAGCGGGTGCAGATCACCGAGGGGGACGTCCGCTTTTACGACGCGCACGGCGAGCTTTACGGCGAGATACGCACCGACGCGGACGGCGGCAGGCTGTTTGTCAACTCAGCGAACGGATATGTGCTGAAGCTGGGCAGCAGCGGCGACATGAGCATCGACGCGGAGGAGAACTGCACCGTGCATATCGGCACCTCCAGCCAAGGGCAGACGATCCAGATCGGCAGAAACGACGGCAGCAGCCGGATAAATCTCGTGGGCGACGTTTTCGTGAACGGACGGCAGATATAGGGGCGCGGGGGCGGCGGTTTTCATCGAGCGCGGCGGCAGGGAAGACCGAAAGATTTGCCCCGAACAGCGGAAGCGGACAACGCCGCATTCCCTGCGCCGCAGGCAGGAGCGCGCCCCTTTGCGGCAACATATACAAACGGCAGAAAGCCTGTCTGAGCAGGACTTTTCTCTGCCGTTTTTGCTTTGCGGCTGTCAGCGTTCATTCATTCTCACATTCTCATCCAAGGCAAATTCATGCATTATCTCCTTATGGTTTCTTTGCCCTCTCCGAGATTTTCCGGTTCTCATTTCCTCACCCGCCTCCTCCTTGCCGGAACGAAAAAAACGTGGTAGAATATCAGCAGACATTATTCTCGCAGGCAGACGTCACCCGCGGCGGCAAAGGAGGCGGCGGCATGAACAACTTCACCTTTACGCTCGATCCGGCGTCCCGCGTGCCGCTGTACCAGCAGCTCTACGCCGCCGTGGTCGGCGAGATCCGCGCCGGCAGGCTGCGCGGCGGCGAACGTCTGCCGTCAAAGCGCAGTCTCTGCCGCCATCTCGGCGTCAGCCGCAGCACGGTGGAGACCGCCTACGGCATACTCTGCGACGAGGGCTACATCTCCTCGCGCGAGCGCAGCGGATATTTCGCCTGCGAGCTGTTCCGCACGCCTCCGGCGCCGGAGCCGCCGCCCCTGCCGAGGCGCAGCGCCGAGCCTGCCTGCCGCATAGATTTTTCCACCGGCGACGTGGACACCTCCGCCTTTCCCTACGCCTCGTGGGCGCGGCTGACCAAGGAGGTCGTATATTCCTCGCCGCAGCTCCTGCAGCGCGGCGACCGGCAGGGTGACGAGCCATTCCGACGCGAGCTGTGCGCCTTTCTGCGCGAGTGGCGCGGCGTGAGCTGCATGCCGGAGCAGATCGTCATCGGCGCGGGCGTGGAATATTTGACCGATCTGCTGCTGCAGCTTTTGCCGGAGGACGCGGCGATCGCACTGGAGGACCCCGGCTACACCGCCGCACGCCGCCTGTTCGAGCTCAGCCGCCGCGCCTTTGTTCCGGTGAGGCTGGACGCGGAGGGCATGGATGTGCAGGCGCTGGAGGATAGCGGCGCCGCCGTTGCCTATCTCACGCCCGCGCATCAGTTCCCCATGGGCATGACCATGCCGGTCGGGCGCCGCACGCGGCTGCTGAAATGGGCGTCCGAGCGCGAGGGGCGCTATATCGTCGAGGACGACTACGACGGCGAGTTCCGCTATTTTTCCCGCACCATACCCGCCATGCAGGGGCTTGATCCGGGCGGGCGCGTGATATATATAGGCACCTTTTCGCGCAGCCTCGCGCCATCTATCCGCGTGGCATACATGGTGCTGCCGCCGCCGCTGCTGGACGCCTATCTGCGCGGCTTTGCCCATTCCTCCTCCACTGTTTCGCGGCTGGAGCAGGAGACTCTGCGACGTTTTATCGCCGCCGGGCTGTACGGGCGGCATCTGCGGCGCATGAACAATCTCTACCGCCGCAAGCAGGCGCTGCTGACGGAGGCGCTGCTGCGGCTGGAGGGCGCGTCTGTCTCCGGCGCGGACGCCGGACTGCATCTGCTGCTGCGGCTGGAGGGCGCGGACGCCGTGCGCGTGGCGGAACGGGCGGCGGAGCAGGGCGTGCGGACATATCCGCTGGCGAGCTATGCCGTTCGCGCCGCCGTGCCGCAGGACACGCTGGTGCTCGGCTTTGCCGGGCTGACGGCGGAAACCATCGCGGAGGGCTGCCGCGTGCTTGCGCAGGCGCTGGCGGCGGAGCGCGCAAATAAAAAATAAAGGAGCGATGCCTCTTGGAGCAGAAAAAGATCGAGAGGATAAACGAGCTGAGCCGTCTGGCGCGTCAGCGCGAGCTGACGGCGGCGGAGCAGACAGAGCGGGCGGAGCTGCGCGCGGAATATTTGGAGGAGTTCCGGCGCGGCGCCGAGCAGACGCTTGCCAATACCTATATTCAGTACCCCGACGGCAGCCGCCGCAAGCTGGAGAAGAAAAAGGGGAAATAAGAAAGCTCCCGTATCAGGGGAGCCTCTTTCAGCCTATCAACGCGAGGTTAAGCGGCAAACACGGCTTAATGACAGGCATAAGCTCTGTGCTGCTCATACGCAGGTATTTTCAACAGTCTTCATTTATCTCACGAACGCGATCTCGACGTGTCTGTATGCGCTGGGGTCGCGTTCGCAACCTTTTCCCTCTTTTTAAAAGTCTGATCGGCTTGTCGCCTGCCGTCGGCGCGGCATTCGCGTCCGTTCGTTCCGCACGTCAGTCCGGTTTGCCGCCGCGATATTTTTCCCGCGTGGCGGCGCCGCCGCGCAGATGGCGCTCGCTCTTGTTCTGTGCCAGCACCCGCCGCACCTGCTCGTACAGGCTCTTGTTTATGTTCCGCAGCCGCCCAGTCACATCTTTATGTACGGTGCTTTTGCTGATGTCGAATTGCTTGGCGGCGGCGCGGACGGTGGCGTTGTTTTCTATAATATACAGGGCGAGCTGCGTCGCCCTCTCCTCCGGCATACCCTTCAATCCGGTCCCTCCCATCTGTTTTCCGCTTGCTGTCTCATTTATATGCGCGGCGGAAGCGTTTGATGACCGGAAGACCGTGAGGAGCCAAAGGAGGCTTTTTACCGCCGGCATACCGGCTGCGGAAAATGCCTGACATGCTTCTTTGACAGGCGGATGCTCCGCCTGCACGGAAAATGAAATATGAATTGAAGGAATGCCGCAAAAAAGCTTTTCTATGCGTCGAGGCGGAATAGCCCCTGCCTGCGGCGCAGACTGGATATGCCGACAAAGCAGATGCTGTGCGTCTGTTTTTTTCAACACTGCCGAAAAACTATCATTATTGATAGGACATTTTTTCTCACATATGTTAAAATAGACTCAACGGAGCATCGCCCCAAACGGAAAGGAGGCGCGGAAAATGATCGTTGCAAAAGCGGCGAAGCGCAATATCGCCCTGTTCGTGGCTGCCTTTTTGCTTTTAGGCGTCCTCCGCGTCCTGCTGTTCGCCAAGGATTTTACGATGCAGTTTTCTCAGATATTCTGCTGCGCCCTGACGCTCATCTGGGCGGTTACGGTGCGGAAACGCATCATAGACGACAGACTGCGCGCCCTCATGCTGTGGATAGCCGCCTTTCTGCTGCTGCAATTAATCTTGCATATTTCCCGTTACGAGCTGTTTTTTGGACATATAAACGCACAGAGGTATCTGTGGTACGCCTATTATATCCCCATGACGGCGCTGCCGCTTTTGCTCTTTTTTCTCGCCGTTTACATCCATCGCCCGCAGGATAAGCCCCTGCCGCGCCGGTATTATCTGCTCATAGTCCTCGGCGCCGTGCTGGTGCTGGGCTTTTTGACCAACGACCTGCACTTTCTCGCCAAGTCCTTTCCAAGCGGTATCATGGACGATAACGGGCAGGAAAAGAGCGGACCCCTTTTTTACATCATCAACGGCTTTATTTACGGCATGTATGCCCTTGCCTTTGCCGTTATCCAGAGGAAAAATCACCGCTATGTCGCGCGGAAATACCGCTGGCTCACCGCACTGCCTCTTTTGCTCGGAGCAATCTACTTTATTCTTTATCCCTTTGAGATAGGGTATATGTTCTTTCCCACCCGTGTCTGGCAGATCGGCGAAATGCTGGACTTCTGCATCGCTGCCATGCTGGAGGCATGCGTTTTGACGGGGATGATTCCGGCAAACCGCGGTTATGAAACGCTGTTTGCCGCCGCCGAGCTGCCCGCCGTCATTTTGGACGGCACGGGAGCCCCGGTCTATCAGACCGCCGCCGCGCAGTATCCCTTTGCCGAAAGCGAGAATACAAAGCGCGTTTCCCACCCCATACAGGGCGGCAGCATCGAATATCTTGTGGATATGTCGCAGGTACGGGAGCTGAACCGGCAGATCGAGGACGCCACTCAGCAGATTGAGACGCGCAACGCCTATATTGCGGAGGAGAACCGCATCAAGCAGGAGCGGGCGGAGCTGGAGACGCGAAACCGCCTGTATGAGCGTGTTTCCTGCGTCGTGCGTCCCCAGCTCGAGCAGATCGACGCGCTGCTGCGCGCGGCGGAGGGCGGCGGAAAAAAGGAGCTTGCCAAGGTCGCCGTGCTGAAGGCGTATATCAAGCGCCGCAGCAATATGGAGCTGCTTGCCGCCGCCGGAATGCTGACGGTGGTGGAGCTTGCCTCCGCCGTGGCGGAGTCGCTGGACTATGTGCGGCTTTGCGGAGCCAACACGGCGTGGGGCGCGGTCGGCACCGGCAGCTTTCCCGCCGATATGGTGATTGCCGCCTATGAGCAGATAGAGGAAATCACGGAAGAAAGCCTGGACACTCTCTCGGATATCATCGTCACCATCCGCTCTGATATGCAGCGCCTGACTGTACGCATGATGCTGGAGGCGGAGAGCTTTTCCTACGAAACAGACGGCAGATGGCAGGACGGGGAGAGCTTTTCCCGCAAGGTCTCCATCACAAAAGAAAATCAGGATATAATCATCGTGCTCACCTTCGCGGAAGGGGGTGGACGGACATGAGGATATATCCGGAAAACATCAGTCATGACGCGATGCCGTGGCGGTTTATGTGCACTTTTGCACTGCTGCTGTTTCTTGCCGCCGTGCTGACAGCCGCTCTCCTCATTCGGCAAAAGCGGTATCGCCTGCTTTGGCTGGCGCTGCCTTTGCTCTGCCTGTGCTAT
>JAFTDT010000066.1 GCA_017453985.1 Clostridia bacterium | reverse complement strand
CGGCAGTAACTATCAATCCCGTAAGTACGCCTAAAAACGGATTGTTAAAGGCAGTCAGCAGCTTGGCAAACTCCGGACTGTCGGCAAGCGGCGCCACCGAGCTGCTCATCAGCATCATGCCGAACATCAAAACCGCAAAGCCGACAAAGGCATTCCCGATCTCCTTTCTTTTGGGAAGCTTTGCAAGCATGATAAGGATAATGCCGATAAACGCCAGCAGCGGCGCAAACGACTCCGGCTTCAGCATCCTTATCAGGATGTTTTCGCTTGAGACCCCAATCAGGCTCATTATCCATGCCGTAACCGTCGTACCGATATTTGACCCCATGATTATTCCAACGGTATTGGAAAGATTCATGAGTCCCGAATTGACAAGACCTACCAGCATGACAGTTACTGCCGAGGAGCTTTGAATCGCTATGGTAATAACGCACCCGAGAAGCAATCCCAGCAGTCGATTGCCCGTAAGCCTGTTTATAATGATCTCCATTTTTTCACCGGCGATCATTTCCAGACTGTGAGACATTTGATTCATGCCGTAGATAAAAAACGCCAAGCCGCCGAGTAACGTGAATGCCGAAAAAATATTCATTGACGCCTCCAAATCTTGTTTATTGCAGCGAGCGGAATAAAAAAAGACTTTTACCACAACAAAAGCTGTGGCAAAAGTCTTGCTGCTTAGAACAAATTCCGGGGACAAAGCCCGTATTGACGGAATATGTTGCGCAGTTGCGCCAGCTACTCCCTAATACCGCAATTTTAATATACCACATGTTCTGCGCTCAGTCAAGATTGATTCGACAAAACCTGCGCCTTATGCATCAATCAATTTCCATGGCACGATATCTGCCGCTGTGCTCGTCTGCGGCGCTTGCAGTCTTGCCGCTTTTGAGTTATCATATAAGCAAATCATTTTAAAAGGGTGATGACGATGGACGAAAAGAGGATAATCCGGGTCTCCGGCAGGGGCAGACTGCGGCTGCGCCCCGATACGACGCGCCTCACCGTGACGCTCGGCGGCGTCTTTCCCGAATACGGCGAAACGCTGAGGCGCTCCTCCGCCGACACGGAGGCGCTGCGCGAGGTCGCCGCCGCGCTCGGCTTTGAGCGCGAGGCGCTGAAAACGCTGTCCTTCAATATAGACACGGAATACGAGGGCTATAATGACAAAAACGGCGAATACCGTCAGCGTTTTGTCGGTTACAGGTTCACGCACGTTATGAAGCTTGAGTTCCCCGTGGATAACGAGCTGCTCGGACGGACTCTGTACGCGCTGGCTCATTCTCCGGCAGCGCCGGAGCTGCGAATAAGCTATGCCATGCGCGACGCCGAGGCGGTGAAGCGCGAGCTGCTGGGCGCCGCCGTTGCCGACGCCTCTGCAAAGGCGGAGGCGCTCTGCCGCGCCGCGGGAGTGCGGCTCGGAGACATATTGCGCATCGACCATTCGAGCGGCGAGCCGGAGCTGGAGGTGCGCCCCATGGCGCGCGGGCTTCTCGCAAAAAACGTCATGGCGGAGTCCGCCGACGGCGCTTATGATATGAACGTCGAGCCGGACGACATCACCGTCGATGACAGCGTGACGGTGACATGGGAGATAAAATAAGCCTGCCTCAGATTGTCAATATACCGTAAATATCCCGCGCCTTTCGGCGCGGGATATTTTACCGTCATTCTATTTATCCGCCGCAAGCAGCTTGTTCAGCTCGCTCATAAAGCTGTCTATGTCCTTGAACTGCCGGTACACGGAGGCAAAGCGCACATAAGCCACCTGGTCTACCTCCCTCAGCTTTTCCATCACCAGCTCGCCTATCTGGTCTGTGCTGACCTCGCGGCTGAGCGAGTTCAGGAGCTGCTGCTCTATCTCCGCAGTCGCCTTTTCCAGCGCCTCCAGCGACACCGTCCGCTTTTCGCACGCCTTGAGCATGCTGCCCAGTATCTTGTTGCGGTCGAAAGTCACGCGTGAGCCGTCCCTTTTCACCACGACCATGGGTATGCTCTCCACTGTCTCATAGGTCGTAAAGCGTTTGCCGCAGGAAAGGCATTCCCTGCGCCGTCTGATGCTGCTCCCCTCATCCGTGGGTCTGGAATCTATTACCTTGCTCTCCGGATACGCGCAAAAAGGACATCTCATCCGCCGCACCTCCAAAAACAAATGATATATCTGCTTTTGTATTTTATCATAAAAACGCCCTTCGCGCAACCGGATATATCCTTACGCAATAAAATCCTCGATGATATCCATGAGATTTTCCGGCGGTACCGCGCCCTCGCATATCAGCCTCATAAGCCCGCATATCTGCTCCCTGTCCGGCGCGATATCATGTATCTCAGCGTGGATAAGGCTGTCCCCCGCCAGCAGCTTCGCCGATATTCCGTATGTAAGGACGCTTTCGCCCTCTATCTCTGTTTCCCTGCTCAGCAAAGCATATTCCAGCTCCGCCTCCATACTTCCAAGCACCAGCCTGCGCCGCAATTTTTCATCCATGCGAACACCCCTTTCTTCCCCCAAAAGCCGCAGTCTCCGCCTGTATGATTATATACTTGTATTATAAATCAAGTCTTGCTGCGCGGACAAGTGTAAGTTTTCGACAAAATCCGACAAGGCTGCAAAATCGCTCTGCCGCTATGCCCGCGAGCTGGAGGAGCAGGGCGTGAGCCATGCGGAGGCGATGAGGCAGGCGCGGGTGGAGTTCTTTGTAAAGCAGCCCATCATGGCATGGGCGGGCGGAGCCGTGAGCGGACTGATGCTGGGCGGCGCGGCGAGCGGCATAAACGCCGCGCAGCAGGCGCAGTATAATAATTACATGAACTCGCTGAGTGAGGACGAGGCGACGCAAAACTATAGCGATACTATAGCAGATGCTATAGCGGAGCAGGCTATGGCGGCGGAGAGCGGAAACGAAAACGCTGCGCCCGAAGGGGGCGCGGAGCGGCGAAAAATCAGCATGGAGGACTTTGCGAATAACGAAAGTCCCATGTGGAACATGCTGGACGGTGCGGACACCGCAGCCCAAAAGCAAATCACGCAGGACACTTTCGACCAAATGGTGACAGAGGGCAAGGTCGTGAAGGTAAGCGGCGAGACCGCTCAAAATGTCGAGCAATATTATCCGGACTTGCGCAACATGAAGAAAAAAGACCGGACGCCGATACTCAAGCAGAAAATGAACGAGCTGAAAAGCTCGCTGCGGTCATTTCTGAATGATATGCGAGGGACGTCTTACGAGTTTGAGGTCAACGGAAGCATACTGGAGGCGAAGCTGTACGGCGTAGGCGTAAATGAAGTAATAGACGCCGTAACCGAGCAAAAAGCGAAAATGCTGTATGCTTCTGCGGAGATCTTCCGCAACGCTCAATATCTGTACAGTCTGCCTGATACAGACGGCGATCCGAACATATACCGCTGGAATTATTTTCTCGCGCCGGTGGAGATTGGCGAGGACACCGTCGCCGTGCGCGTGGCGGTGCGAGATATGAGACAAACAGAAGCTGGGAAGCCGGAAAGTCAGATATACAACTGGGGAATAAAAAAAGCCGCCGCCTTGGGTGGTGGAAGCCCGAAGCAAAGCCCCCTGTCTTCCGATACCTCATCAGCAGCGACTCTTGACGCCTCTTTGGGCGGTGCGGGACGCGGAATAATCCGTATTTCCAGCGATGCCTCATCGGAGACGTCTGACGTCGCTAATAATATATCACAAAAAAACAGCGGCGTCAATACAGTGTATGCGGAAGACGGGGCGAATATTCAAAGACCGCGGACGCTGGGCGAGGAGATGCAGCGGCAGATGATGCAGCGGGGTGCGGCGGATCCGTCGCCCTACGCTGGGGATCCTTCGGCTGCGCGGCAGAGCCGCTCCGCTCAGGATGACAGTCTGACGGCTGAGAGCGGAGGCTTGCGGGGGCTGAGCTTGCCGACATTGGAGGACGGAAGCGGACGGAAGGGATCCTTCGGCTCGCCTCTGCTCGCTCAGGAAGACAGAGTACAAGGAGGAATGAGAAATGGACAAGCGGAAACCGGAGGGACTGAGTCTGCCGACGCTGGAGCCGGAGGCGGCGCAGCACAGCGGGGAGCCGAGAGTACGAATGATAAACGTGACGGAGGACGGATTGGCGGTGGGCGTACCGCCGGAAAAGCTGGCGGCGTGGACACGCGCGCAAGAGCAGCGATACACGGAACCCCTGAGCGATACCGAGCAAGAGCTGAAGTACAGGCTCTTGCAAAGGATCTTGCGGCAAGGGGCATCGTAACTCCGAAGAGCGCGGCGGAGCTGGGCGTACAGAACGGTACCGACGCGCGGACGCTGACCGTGATACCGGAGGAGTATTGGGACAAAACGAGATATGGGGACGTGCTGCACGAGCTGAGGGACGCGGGATATGAGGTGATCGCCGTGAGCGGCAGGATAGAAACCGAGGCTGACGGCGTGCGCACCGCCAGCAACGGCACTTGGATTAGGGACATGTACGGCGACGAAACCGTGATAATCCAGCTTGACAGCCCGAAGGCAGACCCCTATCAGATAGCGGCGCACGAACGCGGGCACAGTCTGCTCGCCCGCGGCGAGGGCATGTCGCGGCAGGTGTGGGAACATCTGCGGCAAAAGAACGTGCAGGAGCTGGACAGGCTGCTGGAAAGGTATATCCGCGGCATGCGCGGGATTGCCGACGTGGACGGCGCGCTGACGGCGGAGCAGCGGCAGATGGTCGAGGACGCCATAATGGAGGAAATACTCTGCGACGCGCTGGGCGGCATGGAGCGGTACGGCGAGCGAGCCGGAGCGATACGCGGCGAGGTGCGCGAGGCGATGACCGAGCTTTACGGCGAGGGCGCGGTAGCGCGGGAGAACAGCGAGGCAGTGCGGAGAACCGGCGAGGCGGCGGAGCGGCACAGCATAGCGACCATAATAGGACAAAATAATAACTATGGTACAGGCGTTCTGCTGGACACCAACCTTTTCAACGGGGTACATCCGAGAAATTGGGGCAGGGTTTTGAGCAGCTATGTTTACAACAATCTCGCGGGGACACAGCTCACACTGTATGATGCAAACGGAAACGCGCAGACCGTGGAGCTGGCGAAGAAAAATGATCGCACATGGAAAAAGGGTGCGAAATCTGCCCACCGAGTAATAGATGAGCTGGCAAGATATAGAGGAGACAATATTCGCGCATTAGCGACAGTGCATCTCTCCGAGCTGCTGGCAACCTCAAAATATAAAAGCTCAAACAACGACAATTATCACGGGTGGCTGGACTCAAACGGCTGGGTTCACCGAAAAACTTATGTCCAAGACCGGAACGGCAATATCTATGAAGCTCTGCTGAATATCGCAAAAGGTACAGACAGGGATATCTTGTATAGTGTAAACAATGTTCGTAAAATAGACAGAAGCGTTACTCATGGCGCCGTGTCCTCAACCGTTTCCGGAGGGACTCGCACAAACAGCAACGCTTCTGCGGG
>JAFTDT010000065.1 GCA_017453985.1 Clostridia bacterium | reverse complement strand
TTCAAAATTTATTAATATATATGAAAAAAAACGCCGCTGCGAAATTTCGCAGCGGCGTTGATAAAGCTTTCTTATTTCTGTCCAGTGAGCTTTGCGATCTCCTCAGCGAAATTGTCCTCGCGCTTCTCCAGCCCCTCGCCCTTTTCAAAACGCTCATATTTGGCGATCTTGACAGTGCCGTTCTGCTCGGAAGCGACTCTCTCGGCGTACTTGGCGACGGAGAGCTTGTTTTCCTTGACGAACGCCTGATCCACAAGGCAGTTTTCCTCATAGAACTTGTTGATGCGTCCGGCGACGATCTTTTCGGCGACCGCGGCGGGCTTGCCCTCGTTCATGGTCTGAGCCAGCAGGATCTCCTTCTCCTTGGCGATGGTGTCCGCAGGCACCTGCTCGCGATCCAGCCACTGGGGACGCATGGCGGCGATCTGCATGCAGATATCCTTGCCCAGCTCCTCGATGGCGGCGTTGCCGCGCAGGTTGTCGGAAACCTCCATGCCGATCAGAACGCCGATCTTGCCGCCGGCGTGGACATACGCCACGTTCATGGTGCTGTTGTCAAAACGGGCAAAGCGGCGGATCTGGATATTCTCACCGATGGTGAATACCTTTTCCTTCTGCATGTCGGAAACGGTCGCGTCGCTGCCGGGATATTTGCAGGCGTTCAGCGCGTCCATATCGGCAGGATTTTCATTCATGATGACGGCGGCGATATCGGCGCAGAACTTCTTGAACTCGTCGTTCTTGGCGACGAAGTCGGTCTCGCTGTTTATCTCTACCAGCGCGCCGACGCCGCACTTCTCGCACACCGTGGCGTAAGCCGCGCCCTCGGCGGCGATGCGCCCGGACTTCTTGGCGGCGGCAGCCAGTCCCTTTTCACGCAGGAACTCTATAGCCTTTTCCATATCTCCGTCGGAAGCGGCCAGCGCCTTCTTGCAGTCCATCATGCCGACGCCGGTCTGCTCGCGCAGAGTCTGTACATCCTTAGCTGTAAATGCCATTTTATATCCTCCTGTATTCATATTTTATGCGGAGCGCCGCAGTCCGGGCGCTCCAAAAGCTTGTCTTATTCAGCGTCGCCGGCGGCTATCTCCTCAGCCGTCTTGGAGGCGCGCTTCATGGGTGCGCGGGGAGTGGTATCCACCGGCGCGGCGGGCGCGGCTTCCTCGCTCTCGGCGATGGTCTCGTCGCTGACAGAAAGCTGCTCGCCCTGACGTCCCTCGACGACGGCGTTTGCCATAGCCTGAGCTATCAGCTTGATCGCGCGGATAGCGTCGTCGTTGCCGGGAATGACGTAATCGACCTCGTCGGGGTCGCAGTTGGTATCGACGATGGCGACGATGGGAATGCCCAGCTTGCGAGCCTCGGCAATGGCGTTCTTCTCCTTGCGGAGGTCAACGACGAAGATGGCGGACGGGAGCTTGCGCATCTCGGTCACGCCGCCCAGATACTTCTCCAGCTTCTCTATCTCCAGCTTGAGCTTGATGACTTCCTTCTTGGGAAGCAGGTCAAACGTGCCGTCGGTGCTCATGGCGTTGAGCTGAGCCAGCCTGTCCACGCGCTTGCGCATGGTCTTGAAGTTGGTCAGCATGCCGCCCAGCCAGCGGGCGTTGACATAATACATGCCGACTCTCTCCGCCTCTTCCCTAACGGCGTCCTGAGCCTGCTTCTTGGTGCCGACAAAGAGGATGCTGCCGCCCTCCGCCGCGATATCGCGCACGAAGAAATAAGCCTCCTCCAGCTTCTTGACCGTCTTCTGCAGGTCGATGATGTAGATGCCGTTGCGCTCCATAAAGATGTATTCGCTCATCTTCGGGTTCCAGCGGCGGGTCTGGTGTCCGAAATGGACGCCGGCTTCCAGCAGTTGCTTCATGGAAATTACAGACATTGTTGAGTTTCCTCCTTTTAGTTATTCCTCCACCACGCTCATCCGGGACGCACAACCGCGGCGCGGCACTTGTCGCCCGTTACGCAATGTGTGTAGTCTGCCGACATGTCCTTTTCGGCAGCTTATATATATTATCACAACAGATAAAACTTTGCAACAATTTTTTCCTTTAATAGAGTGAAAAATTGCGTTTTTCGGCATTTTTGCGGCGTACGGGCGGCTGAAAACGGACGAAAATGATGTCGTCGCCCATTTTTTCAATGGCGTCCCAAGGGATGACGAGGTCGTCCTCGCGCCCGAAAAGCCCGAAAAACCGCAGCTTGCCGGGTATCACCAGCGATTTTACCACCCCGGTCTCCAGCTCTATCTCCACGTCGCGGATATAGCCCAGACGCTGACCGTCGTGGAGATTTATCACTTCCTTGAAGCCGAGCGAATACAGCCTGTCGGTCTTGTTCATAAAAACGCCTCCCGTAATGCTTATGTCACGGGGGGCGTGTATTATGCGCCCTTACTCGCGGTATATGCCGCGAGCCTTTGCCGCCGCGGCTATGCGGGACAGCGCCCGCTCCAGCACGTCTGCGGGCAGAGCCGCGTTGAAGCGGGTGAAGCCGCTGGCGCTGCGCCCGTACATGCTGCCGTAGTCAACGTATACATGCGCCTCATCCTCAAGAAATGCGCGCAGCTCGTCCTCGCCGCGCAGCAGCCCGTTCCAGTCTATCCACGCCATATAGGTGGCGGCGATGGGGGACATGCGCACCTGCGGCAGATGCTTCCGCAGAAAAGCCTCCAGCCGGCGGGCATTGGCGCCGCAGTACGCCATGGCGCTGTCGAGCCAGCCGCCGCACTCGGTATACGCCGTCACTGTCGCCGTGTACATAAAGGGGTCCATGTCGCGCAGAAACGTGCGGGAGATATATGCTTTCATCTGCGTCATAAGCTCCGGATTTTCAATAATGAGGTTGGAATGCACCGTGCCGACGAGGTTGAAAGCCTTGCTCGGCGAGGTGCAGACGACCGCCTGCTCTATGCCGCAGTCGGCGCGTGACATCGGCGTGACGCGCTGCCCGCCCGTGACGACCTCGCCGAATATCTCATCGGAAAATATGATGACTCCGTGCCGGTTGGCAAGCTCGGCGAGCCGCACAAGCTCCTCGCGCGTCCAG
This sequence comes from Clostridia bacterium, assembly GCA_017453985.1. Lineage (GTDB taxonomy): Bacteria > Bacillota > Clostridia > Oscillospirales > Butyricicoccaceae > RGIG3726. Next base: position 27,662 of record JAFTDT010000065.1, on the reverse strand, counting down.
ACCGTGCCGGTGGGGTTGTCGGGATTTACCAAAATGAGCATTTTGGTATCCGGCAGCGCCATCGCCCGCTCCGCCGCTGCAAGGTCGAGACGGTAACCGCCGTCCTCGCCGCGCAGCAGCTCGACCTCTTCAAAGCCGAAGCCTGCGCGCGCCGCCGCCTCGCGCAGCATGTAGTTGGAATATGAGGACGGGAACACAATGATGCGTTCTCCGGGCTGCAGCAGAGCGAGAGCGGAGGTCATGACCGCCTGTAGAATGCCGTAAAAGGGGAGTATCGTCTCCTGCCGCACATCCCACCGGCGACGCTCGCGCAGCCAGCCCGTCACCGCGGCGTAATAGCGCGCGTCCGCGCCGGTGTAGTCAAAGGGTTTCGCCGCACGCTCCGCCAGCGCCCGCGCCAGCTCCGGTGCGAGCGGAAAACGCATGTTGGCGCCGCTGAAATATTCCTCTTTATAGTTGGCTTTGGCGTTTTCCGGCATGCGCCATTCGTCCTTGATGCCGATGCCGGTGATGTCCGGCACGCGGGAAAAATCATATTTCATCACGGTCACTCCCTATGCTGTGCAGCCGGCTTTGCCGCAGGGAAGGAGGGCGCGAGCGCAAGGTCCTTTTTGAGGAAAATAAGCGCCATATTGAGGTCGCGGCGGAGCATGGCGTCAACTATTTCCGCGTGATAGTGCTGCGTGCCGGACTGCTCCGGATTGCTCTGCCAAAACTGCGCGCCGTAGAGCGCCTCCGCGTGTCTGGTAAGCTGCTCCATGATAGCGATATGATACGGGTTTTGCGTCAGCCTCGCCATATGCATATGAAATTGGCTGTTGACATACACAAAGGATTTGTCCGTGGGCGCATCAAGATAAATGATGTCGTACAGCGTGCGTATTTCTTCCTCGGAGCAGGCGGCGATTATCTGCCGTACAGAATACGACTCGGTATTGTATTTTACCTCGTTCAGCAGATGGACATCGTGCTCGTTGATGTTCAGTACCATATAGCCGCGCCGCTCCACCGGGCGGATAAAGCAGTCGCGCACGAGCAGATGCAGCGCGCTGCGCGCCGGAGATTTGCTGACGCCGTAAGAGCGCGCAAGCTGATTTTCGGTGAGCAGGGCGCCGGCGGCATATTTGCCGGAGAGTATGGCGCTCTTCAGATCCCCGTATATTTTCTGTGTTATGGTCATGGCGCACCTCGAAACATGATTTAATAATGAAAGAAATATCTTGATGATTTGTGTAAAATATGGTAAGATATAAAAAACGAAAGGAGTTATTGAAATATGAAAATTGAGAGATTTGATTCCAACGGACGTTTTCACACCGCCATCAAGTATAACGGCGTGCTGTATCTTTCCGGCGCCGTAGGTCCTAACGGCAGTACGGTAAAGGAGCAGGCGCAGGAGACGCTGGACAACCTGGACGCGCTGCTCAAGAAGTACGGCTCCGACAAGCGCCATATCCTTTCCGCCTGCGTATACCTCAAGGATATAGCCTCCTTCAACGAGTTCAATTCCGTTTGGGACGCTTGGGTAGAGTCCGGCTGCGAGCCGACCCGCACCTGTGTGGAGGCGAAGCTGGCGTCCCCCGCCATGCTGGTGGAGGTAACGCTCACCGCGGCGCTCTGCGAATAAGGATATTATAATAATCTGTAAACAAAAAATCAAGCGCGGCTGTCGCCCGCTTGATTTTTTTGCGCTCACAGCTCGCTCGCAAGAGTTTCCAGCGCCAGCTCCAGCGCCCGCACCGTCACGTCAAGCTCCATGGTATAGCGTTTGTTTCCGGCGCTCAGGCATTGGCTGCGCAGAAACGGGACGTGGATAAAGCCCGTGCGCATGTGCGGGTATTTTTTTGCCCGCAGATATGCCGCGGTGTAGGTCGCGTGGTTGCAGAGATGGCAGCCCGCGTGCTCGGAAAGGTCGGCAGGTATGCCGTGCGCGCGGAGCGTTTCGATCATCTTCCGCGTCGGCAGCGTGCAGAAATACGCGGCGTCGCCGTCCTCGCGGATGATCCTGTCCTGCGGCGCGTCCTCGTCGTTGTCCGGCACGCCGTGGCAGTCGTTGATATTCACGCCGATGCGCTCTATCTGGATGCAGTTCGCGGCGCCGGACTGCCCGACGCTTACGACGGCATCGGGGCGCAGCTCGGCTATGTGCCGCTCCAGCAGCTCGGTCGCCTTGCTGAACACTATCGGCAGACGGAGCTTTATTATCTCCGCGCCGCCTATCTCGTCCGGCAGACGGGAAACCGCCTCCCAGGAGGGGTTGACGTTCCAATAGCGGTACATAGGCTCAAAGCCGGTTATGAGTATTTTCATATCATGCCTCCTTCAGCGTATATCCACTCGGTCGCGCAGCACCGGGAAGTGCTCACGCGCCTTCGGAACCTCAGCGGGGTCTATCTCGCTCCACAGCACGCAGGCGTCGGCGTCTGCCTCGAAATAAATTTTGCCGTAGGGGTTCACCGTCATGCTGTGACCGGCGCAGGGCACGCCGCCCTGCGTGCCGGAGGCGTTGCAGGCGACGATAATGCACTGGTTCTCCAGCGCGCGCGTCTGGCAGAGCAGCCGCCAGTGCGGCAGACGCTGCACCGGCCACTCTGCGCATATCAGCAATATCTCCGCGCCCATATCCACCATTTTGCGATACTGCTCCGGAAAGCGCAGATCATAGCAGATGCTCAGCCCGACTCTGCCGAACTCGCTGTCGGTCACGACGACCTCCGTGCCGGGCTTGAACAGCTCAAACTCGCGGGATTTGTAGGTGAAAAGATGTATCTTGCTGTACTGCGCCGCAATCTCGCCCTTGCGGTCCAGCAGCAGACAGGTGTTGTAGTAGTCCTCGCCGCGCTTTTCGATGAAGCTGCCGGTATGCACCCAGCAGCCGAGGCGTTTCGCCCAGCCGCTGAAAAACTCATAGGTCCTGCCGCGCACGTCTTCACAGCAGTCCTTGTAACGGTCATAGTCGAAAAAGCCGCAGCCCCAGATCTCCGGCAGCATCAGCAGGTCGGGACGCCTGCCGCTGCGCTCCATGCCGAGCAGCAGCTCCTCCGTCAGTCTGAAACGCCCGTCGATGCCGGAAATGTCGTCGATGGGAAGCTGCAGGGTAGCTATACGCATATTATCACTCCTTGTATTTTTATCGTTATTTAAATAATAAATAATAGCCGCGGCATAGTCAAGCGCAAGATGGCGCTTGGGGCAAAACGCTTGACAAACAGACGCTTTTTTCTTATTATGGATTAAAAAATATCGGAATATCGAGAGGTGAGCGGTATGAAAGTCGCGCTGATACAGATGCCGGTGACGGCTGACAAGGCGGAAAATACGCGCCGGGCAGCGGTGGAGATAGCCGCGGCTGCGGCACGGGGCGCGGATATGGCGGTGCTGCCGGAGATGTTCTGCTGTCCGTATGCGAACGATTGCTTTGCACCATACTCCGAGCCAGCGGGCGGCGCGGTGTGGAGCGCGATGTCGCGGGCGGCGCGGGAGAGCGGAATATACGTCGCGGCGGGGAGCATGCCGGAGCGGGATGGCGAGCGGGTGTACAACACCTCCTTCGTTTTTGCGCCGGACGGCACGCAGGCGGCTCGCCACCGTAAGATGCATCTGTTCGATATCGACGTGCCGGGCGGACAGCGTTTTTTTGAGTCGGAGGTGTTCACCGCCGGGGACGAGGCGACGGTGTTCGATACGCCGTGGGGCAAGCTGGGGCTGTGCATATGCTTTGACGTGCGTTTTCCGGAACTGAGCCGTCTGATGGCGCTGGCGGGAGCGCAGGCGATAATCGTGCCGGCAGCGTTCAATATGACGACAGGTCCTGCGCATTGGGAGCTGGCGTTTCGACAACGCGCGGTGGACAACCAGCTTTACACGGTCGGCGTCGCGCCCGCGCGGGACGAGGCGGGACCGTATGTGTCCTACGGCAATTCAATAGTATGCTCGCCGTGGGGCGACGTGGTGTACCGCGCCGGCAGCGGGGAATGCGCGGAGGTGGTGGAGCTGGATTTCGACCGCAACGCGCAGGTGCGCGCCCAGCTTCCGCTGCTCAGCTCGCGCAGAACGGATATATACGAGCTGAAAAAGAAATAAAATGGGCATAAAAGCGGCCGGAACGGTGCAGAAACCGTCCCGGCTGATAATTTTTCTTGAAATTTGCCGCAAGCTGTGATATTATAAATCGTCGGCTGAAAACGGAGCTTATTTGGAGAACAGCTCGAATATCTCCCAGCCGGTCATGCCCTCGGCGGCGCCGAGCGCCAGCGCGGCTTTGTTGAGATTAACCGGCTTGTTTGAGAGCAGCGTTGCCAGATCCGGCGCGCCGAAAACGGCGCCTGCGATTTCAAAGCCGTCCAGCAGCTCGTTGTTGAACAGGCGGCACATGAGCATGCCGTTTTTGCAGCGGACGGAAAGAATGTATTTGTCGGAATGAGGCAGGTTTACGGCGCAGCCCTCGCCCTCATAGCCCTTGTACGAAACCTTGTAGAAAGCGGCGCTTCCGGACTCGTTGATTTTTTCGATAGTACCCATGGCATGTGTCTCCTTTTTGTTTTTTATAATTATAGTAAAACTTAGGCAGATTGTCAATCGGATATACATACGATAATATTTTTCGCAGAGGAGTGTTGATATGGAGAGATTGGTCGGAACAACGGCGCGCGGCATCAGAGCGCCTATCATACGTCAGGGCGACGATATCGTGCGGATAGTGGCGGACAGCGTGATTGCGGCGTCGGAGTCGGAGGGCTTCAAGCTGCGTGACCGCGACGTTATCGCTGTGACGGAGGCGGTCGTGGCGCGCGCGCAGGGCAATTATGCAACGACGGCGCAGATAGCGGAGGATATCCGTGAAAAGTTCGGTGACGAGCCGGTGGGCGTCATCTTCCCCATACTCAGCAGAAACCGCTTTGCCATATGTCTGCGCGGCATCGCCATGGGTGCGAAGAAGATGATCCTCATGCTCAGCTATCCCTCCGACGAGGTGGGAAATCATCTGGTGGACATGGACTCGCTGGACGAGCAGGGCGTGGACCCGTGGCGCGACGTGCTGACAGAGGAGCAGTATTTCGGCAAGTTCGGGCATAATACGCACAGGTTTACCGGCGTGGATTATATCGAGTATTACAAGGATTTGATAAAGAGCTGCGGCTGCGAGGTCGAGGTCATTCTCGCCAACGACTGCCGCACGATACTTGACTATACCGGCAGCGTCCTCTGCTGCGATATACATACGCGCAAGCGCACCAAGAGGCTGCTCCGCGCGGCGGGCGCGGCGAAGGTATATTCGCTGGACGAGATACTCACGGCTCCGCGCGGCGGCAGCGGCTATAACGAGGACTACGGGCTGCTGGGCAGCAACAAGTCCACCGAGGACACGGTCAAGCTCTTCCCGCGCGACTGTCAGCCGGTGGTAGACGGCATACAGGCGGAGCTGCGCCGCCGCACCGGCGCCGCGGTAGAGGTCATGGTATACGGCGACGGCGCATTCAAGGACCCGGTGGGGGAGATATGGGAGCTGGCGGACCCCGTGGTTTCACCGGCGTTCACCGCCGGGCTGATCGGTCAGCCCAACGAGGTCAAGCTGAAGTATCTGGCAGACAATGATTTCGCGCATCTCAGCGGCGACGAGCTGAAGGCGGCGATATCGGATTATATCCGCAACAAGGACAACGACCTGACAGGTCAGATGGTGTCGCAGGGCACCACGCCCCGCCGTCTGACAGACCTTATCGGCTCGCTGTGCGACCTTGTCTCCGGCAGCGGCGACAAGGGCACGCCGATAGTGCTGGTGCAGGGGTATTTTGACAATTACACGAAATAAAATCTTGCAGACAAGGCGCAGTACGGACGACAGGTACGGCGCCTTGTTTTATATATTTGCTTCGTCTTGCCCCGCTGTTTTTTCTGTGCTATAATCAAAAAAATGCGCGCTTTGCAGAGAGGAATGAGGGACGATGAAAACTGCCCGCCTTTATATCAGACCGTTTGCCGAGGAGGACAGGGAGAGCTTTATCCGCGGGATATCAAACCGCGATTTGTGCCGAATGTATGGATTGCCGGAGAAAACGGACGAAACCGTAGGCGGACAAATATTCAGTCAGTTTGCCCGATTGGAAACCGCTTATTCGCTTATTCGCATATCCGACGGCAGCATGGTCGGCTTTGTATTGTCCGTACAGTCGGAGCTTCCCGATGAAATTTTGTCCGAGCTTCCTGCGCGCGGCAGAACCTTTGCTTATGCGACATTTTCGCCGTTTCAGCGCAGCGGATATATGCATGAGGCGCTGCAAGCCTTGATACGTGAGGCTTTTCATGACAGGAAAGCGGAATATATCCATTGCGGAAGATTTGAATACAATGCTCCGAGCGAAGCGCTGCTGAGGCGCTTGGGCTTTAAAGAATTCCAGCGCCACAGCCGCAACGGAAAGAGCATTGTGGACGAGGTTTTGACGGCGGACTGATAAGAAATAAAAAAGCTTCCCGTAAGGCATTTGGCGTTACGGGAAGCTTTTATGTTTGCTTGCCTCAGCTTTTACGCATTCCGTAGCCCATGTCCTGAAGCATATTGGACAGGCGATGCAGCCGCTCGGAAAGCAGTTCGTCGTCACGGGCGAGCGCGTCGGCAAAGAGGCGGATATCGCCGTCTATCATGGCGTTTTCGATGCATACGGCAACGTCCAGCGCGCCGCCCTGCAGCGCGATGCGGTCTATCTGCGGCGATTCGGGGTCGTACAGCTTCGGATAGCGGTAGGCGTCGGAAAAATACTGTCTGGCGCGGCAGATGAGTATCGCCATATCCAGCACGCGGTGCAGCGGCAGCTCCTCGGACTGCCGCGACCATTTTTCGCCCGTATATCGCCAGACCTTGGCGGAAATGTCCACTCTGCCGCGGTCGTTCCATTGGGCGAGTCCGAGGGACAGCCCCTGCGCGTCGCTTTCTCCCGCCGTGCGCCCGTCGATCAAGCCGTAGTCCTCGGAAACTATGACAGGCTTGTGCTTCAGCTCGGTCGGTATTTTCATATGCTTGCCCTCCTGCACTAATATTACTGATAACAGTATATTACTAATTTACTAATTTGTCAAGAGAATATTGCTTGACAGGGCGGGACTTCGGTGCTATTATAAGCAAAATATCAAGAGCGGGAGGCGAAAAAATGGATATTATCATTAAAAAGATGGAGACCGAAGCGGAAATACTCGGCAAGGGCTACGTCCATTGGAAATCATGGCAGGAGGCGTATCCCGGCATGATAGACAGGGCGTATCTGGATGCACTTTCGCTGGAAAAGTGCGAGGATATCGCACGCCGATGGCCGGATAATATCCTTGTCGCCAAGGACGGCGAGCGCGTCGTCGGATTTGCCGCATACGGAAAGTACCGCAGTGAGGAGCTTGCGGATGCGGGAGAGATATTCGCCATGTATATTTTGTCCGAATATTACGGCAGCGGCGCGGGACGCGCCCTGATGGATGCGGCGCTGGAGCGCATTGCGGAGTATCCGCGGGTCGCGGTGTGGGTGCTGCGCGGCAACGGCAGGGCAATCGCCTTTTACCGCAAATGCGGCTTTGTGCCCGACGGCGCGGAGGAGGAGATAACCCTCGGTACGCCCGTCACGGAGATACGCATGATGCTGGACAGGGGGGCGAAAGGATGAAATTCAACTCGCTTATTCCGGAGCTGACGGTGCGGGATATCGAGAGGACGAAACGCTTTTATACGGAGATTTTGAGCTTCCGTGTGGAATACGAGCGTCCGGAGGACGGCTTCGCGTTTTTGTCGCGGGGAGACAATCAGCTCATGTTCGAGCAGGAGCGCGGCGACATCTGGCGCACGGGGGAGCTGGAATATCCATTTGGCAGAGGCGTGAACTTCGAAATGACGGTGCCGGACGTGGAGGCGCTGCACAAAAGGCTGATGGACGCGGGCGCCGCGCTGTTCAGACCGCTGCGCGAGAGCCGTTACAGAAGCGGCGATGAGTTCATCGTGCAGAAGGAGTTTTTGGTGCAGGACCCGGACGGCTACCTGCTGAGATTTACGGATTGAAGCCATGAATAAAGCATCCGCCTTGTAAGGGCGGATGCTTTTTACATGTCATGTGTTTAACCGCATTGCAGGACAAGCCAAATGTCGTCAAAATTGCGCTTCAGCAAGTCCTCTTTCTTTATCCAGAAATATATATGTCCGAAATCTCCGAACATAAGCTCAAATTCCTCGCCGCTTATGGTTCCAATTTGAAAGAGCAGCATCCATTCGCGCGACTTTTCCTTTATGTCCGCTTTTTCAGCCTCCGGTATTTTGGCATAATCCTGCGAAGTTCCGAGCCGATATCCTCTCGTTACCGTTTCGCACTCTTCCTCCATGGGGGACTGAATGACGTCGGGGTAGCCCAGCAGCTTTGTCCTGTCGCCCATTTCGTCAAATTCATACCCAAGCTCGGCGGCCCATTCCTCATAATCGTCAAAGTCATATTCATCGTTTTCATCAAAGCTTTCATAGCAGGGGAGACTGATTTGCCGAGTGAAGTTCACGGCAAATTCAGGCAGCATCACATCGGAAATACTGTCGGGACACGCGGCTGCCGAAAGCTCCGTTTCATCGGGGAAGTAAAACACGCGCGCCGCACCCTTGTCCTCCGGTTCAAAGCCACATACCATTGTTTCCGGTTCGTAGAAAAAGCTGAGAACGCCGGATTTCGGCAGCAGGTTTTCTTCGTCCAGATGCGCCACGTCCTTCAGGTTGATTTGAGCCATGAAAGAAAGAGGTCTGAGTCGGCTCTCGTCATCTCCGTATACCGTGCCGGAATATTCCGGCCAGACAAAGTCCGACGGGACGGCGGGCTTTCCGCCGATTTTGCTGCTGCAAATGTCAAGAGGACTTTCTGCCTTTTCATAAGACAATAGTATTTCCTGCTTCATCAATTCAAGAAGCCTTGCTTTTGTCGGATTCTGTTCTTGTGCGTTCATAGATATCCTCCTTTTGCCTGTTTGGCTGCAGGCAGAAATCCACGCCAACATGGCGGCGAATAGGGCAAGGAAAAGTATTGCGGAAATAATCCTTTTCATCGTCTTTCTCCGGTTATATCTTTTTTGTGTTATGGATATTCAGCACTTTTTAACGCGCTTCCGTGTGATTTTTCAAAACGGGGCGCACCTCGCAAAGAAGTGCGCCCCCTTAATAAAAGCCGTCAGCTTATCTTTATCGTTTCCCAGAGGGTGTTGATGTAATCCAGCGTCTCGGCGTCGAGATTTTTGTACGAATACTTGTCATACTGCGCGGCGAAGTCCTCGATCTCCGGATACAGCACCTCCATCGCTTCCTCGCCCATCTCGTCGATGTACGCCTCGCTCTCGTAGACCAGTCTGTTGGGGGAGGCGTAATAGGTGAACTCCGCGTTGGCTATCGCCGGCTCCTCGGATAGCATGTAATTGATGAATATCTCCGCCAGCTCCTTGTTGCGACAGCAAGAGGGGATACACATCGCGTCGATGTAATAGTTGGTGGGGTCGGGGTAGAAAAAGCGCAGATCCACCTCGTCGGACTGGGCGTCGAGCATGGTGAAGTAGTCGCCCGCGTAATAGGCGCCGATGGACGCCTCGCCGGACTCCATGAGATTGAAGATCTCGTCCATGACCAGACCGTAGCGCAGCGGCTTCTGAGCGATAAGCTCCTCGGCGGCGGCGTCCCACAGCGCGCGGTCGGTGGTGTTGACCTCATAGCCGAGCTTGTACATCGCGGTGCCGAAGGCGTCGCGGGAGTTGTTGAACTGCAGGATGCTCTTGGCATATTTCTCATTCCACATCAGCTCCCAGCCGGTGGCGTCCGCTTCATCGACCTTGTTGGCGTCGTAAATGATGCCGACGATGCCGTAGGCGTAGGGCACGGTGTATTTGTTGTCGCTGTCATAATACAATCCCTTGAAGCTGTCGTCGATATACTGATAATTGGGGATATTGGAAAAGTCCAGCGGCAGCAGCATGTTCTCGCTGGCGAGACGCGCTATCATATAGTCAGATGGGATAATCACGTCATAGCTCACCGCGCCGGCGCTGAGCTTGGCATACATATCCTCGTTGCTGGTAAAGGTGTCGTAATTAATGTTGATTTTCTGATTATAGGTCGCCTCATACCATTTTTTGAACTCCTTGATGGTGTCAAAGCTGCCCTCGCTGCCGTCGGAGATATATTCTCCCCAGTTATACACGTTCAGCGTGACGGAGTCCTTGGAGCTGCAGCCGGAAAGCCCGACCAGCATGGCGGTGAGCACGGCAAGGGAAAGCAGTACGGAAATAATCTTTTTCATTTTCTTCCTCCGGATAATTTATTTTTTGCGCTTCTGCTTTTCGTCGTCCCTGTCTGCGAAGTTGGACAAAAGCAGCAGCAAAAGTATCGTAAAGAATATGATGGTCGCCAGCGCGTACATCTTGGGCGTGACGGTCTTTTTGGTCATGCCGTAGATGCGTATCGGCAGGGTCTGGAAGCCGTTGCCGGCGGTGAAATAGCTGATGACGAAGTCGTCCAGCGAGAGGGTGAACGCCATGATAAGCCCCGTGATGACGCCGGGCATTATCTCCGGCAGCGTGGCGCGGAAGAACGCCTGCGTCGGCGTGCAGCCGAGGTCCATCGCCGCCTCCGGCAGCGAGGGGTCCATCTGCTGCAGCTTGGGCAGCACTTGAAGTATCACGTAAGGCAGACAGAAGGTGACGTGAGCAATCAGCATGGTCCAAAAGCTGAGGCTTGCCGCCATGCCGAGCCGCGAGCCGATGAAAACGAACATCAGCATCAGCGATATGCCGGTGATGATATCGGGGTTTATCATCGGGATATTGGTCACGGTGTCCAGCGCGGCGCGGGCGTATTTGCTCCGCAGCCGGTGTATGCCGACCGCTGCCGCCGTGCCCATCACCGTGGATATCAGCGAGGCGGAGAGCGCCAGCACAAGCGTATTCTGCACAGAGCGCAGCGTATCGCTGTCGCGGAAAAGCTCCTGATACCATTTCAGCGAAAAGCCGGAGAACACCGAGAGGCTCTTTGCCTCGTTGAAGGAGAACACCAGCAGAATGGCGATGGGCGCGAAGAGAAAGACGAAAATAAGTATCGTATAGATACGGGAAGAACGCTTCACGTCATTCACCCCCTTGGAAAGCACGGTCGGTAAAGTGCTTCATCAGCGCCATTGCCGCAAGCAGGGCTATCATCATGATGAGCGCGATGGCGGCGGCAAAATGCAGGTTGTTGGCGACATACTGCCCCTCGATGGCGTCGCCGATGAGGAAGAACCTGCCGTTGCCGAGCTTCTGCGAAATGTAGAAGGTGCTGATAGAGGGTATGAGCACCATGGTGACGCCGGAGATGACGCCCGGCATGCTCAGCGGCAGTATCACGCGCCACAGCGTTTGCAGCCGGTTGCAGACGAGGTCGTGCGACGCCTCCTCCAGCCGCAGATCCATCTTTGCCATGACGGAATATATCGGCATTATCATATAGGGGAGATAGTCATACACCATGCCGACCACGACGGCGCTCTCGGTGCCGATGATGTGCAGCCCCGGCAGGCGCAGCAGACCGAGAAAGCCGTTCAGTATGCCGGTGTCCTGCAGTATGGTCATCCACGCATAGGTGCGGATAAGGAAGTTCATCCACATGGGTATCATGATGAGGGTTATCATGGTCTTCTGCGCGCGGGGTCCGGCGCGGGAGATGATATATGCCATGGGATAGCCTATCAGCAGACATACCACGGTGGAGATGACCGCCAGCTTGAGCGAGCGGGCAAAGATCAGCAGATATGTGCGCACCTCCTGCGACTGCCCGTTCTCGGCGGTTATCGTCGAGGTGGCGGTGAAAAAGCGGGTTATGTTTTCAAGCGTAAAGGAAAAATTATTGTCGGTCAGCGCGTAATAGGCGATGAAAGCGAGCGGAACGACGATGAATACTACCGCCCACAGGGAATAAGGCGCCAAAAGCAGCCGCTCTGTCAGACGGCGGCGCGGAGAGGACGAGCGCCCGCCCATCATTCTTCTTCCTCCCCGCCGAGGGAGATCGCCTGCGGGTCTACGTCGAGGGAATAGTCGCCGTACAGCCCCGAATATTCGGAGCGCTTCATTATATGAATGGCGTCAGGCTCGATGAACAAGCCGATATGCGCGCCCTCCGGCACGAAATCCGTGGTCTGTATCATCCACTTGAAGCCGTTTATATCCACGATTATCTCATAATGCACGCCCATAAAGGTCACGGAGGTCACGTCGCCGAGCAGCATCGCCTTGTCGCTGTCCTCGGGGACGATGTCCACGTCCTCCGGCCGCACGACCACGTCAACCTTCTCGTGCGAGCCGAAGCCGCCGTCCACACAGTCGAAGGTGTGCCCGGAAAAGCGCACCACGCGGTCCTCGATCATCATGCCGTCGAGGATATTGCTCTCACCGATGAAGTCCGCGACAAAGGCGTTCTTTGGCTCGTTGTATATATCCGTGGGCGTGCCGATCTGCTGAATGGAGCCTTTGTTCATCACGACCACGGTATCGGACATGGTGAGCGCCTCCTCCTGGTCGTGGGTAACGAAAACGAAGGTGATGCCGACCTGCTGCTGTATCGCCTTCAGCTCGCGCTGCATCTCCTTGCGGAGCTTGAGATCGAGCGCGCTGAGAGGCTCGTCCAGCAAAAGGACGCGCGGGTGGTTTATCAGTGCGCGGGCGATGGCGACGCGCTGCTGCTCGCCGCCGGAAAGCCGCGCTACGGAGGCGCGCTCGTAGCCGGTGAGGTTCACCATTCGCAGCATCTCGCCGACGCGCTCCTCGATAAGCGCCTTGGGCTTTTTGGCGATGCGCAGCCCGAAGGCGATATTTTCAAATACGTTGAGATGGGGAAACAGCGCATAGCGCTGGAAGACCGTGTTCGCCTGTCTCTTGTACGGCGGCAGGTCGTTTATCTTCTTTCCATCAAAATAGACCACACCTGCGCTCGGCGTCTCAAAACCGCCGATAATGCGTAAAGTAGTGGTCTTGCCGCAGCCCGAGGGCCCGAGCAAGGTAATAAATTCCTTGTCCCTTATATAAAGATTTATGTTTTTAAGTACCTGCTTGCCTCCGTAATCCTTGTGAATGTTTTCAAGGAGGATAAGCTGCTCCGCCATCTCTCTACCCCCAGTCCATTTAAATTGTAAACATATAAAAATATAGCATATTTTGCGTAAATGTCAATGCTTTTAAGCAAAATAAATCCGCCGGAAAGTCAATATTTTTCAGCGAGGCGGCAGGCGCCTCAGTCGAGCGACTCGAAGAAGTTGAGAAAAGGCACATTCGGCGCCTCAAAGCTCCTGCCGCGCAGGTATTCCAGCTCTCCCGCCGGGGTCTTGAAATCAAATGCCAGCCGGTACGAATACAGCGCCTGGAACTTAAATGGCAGACCGACGTTAAGCGCCGCGGTGCCGTACTTGGTATCGCCGACGAGCGGGTGTCCTGCCGCCGCCATCTGCGCCCGTATCTGGTGCGTGCGTCCGGTTATCAGGCGGCATTCCAGCAAAGAGATCCCGCGGCGGGAGTCCAGCACGGTATACTCCAGCCTTGCGCTCAGCTCGCCGCCGCCGGAGACAAAGACGCGCCGCTGCTCCGTGTCGCGGCTGAGGCGGTTTTCCAGTACGGCATGCCGCTTTGCCGGCACGCCGTGGACAAGGCAGAGATAGTATTTGGATATCTCTCGCGCGCGTATCTTTTCATTCATCACCCGCAGAGACTCGGCGGTCTTGGCGGCGATGACGATGCCGCCCGTGTTGCGGTCTATGCGGTTGCAGAGCGCGGGAGCGAAGGATGCGGCGTCTGCCGGGTCCCACTCGCCGCGCTGCCGCAGATATGCCTTGATGTGATTTATCAGCGTGTTGACGCTCTCGTGCTCGTCCTCGTGCACCAGCATGCCGGCGGGCTTGTCCGCCAGCAGGATATGCGCGTCCTCGTATACGACGTCGAGCTGCGGACGCAGGCGCAGATAGGCGGAGTCCGCGTCGGGTCTTTCCAAAAGCTCGTCGTTTATGTACAGTTGAAGCGTGTCTCCGGCGGCAAGCTTGTCCGAGGCGGCGCGCTTTTTGCCGTTGACCTTCACGCGGCCGAGCCTTATGTATTTATAAATGAGGGAACCGGGCATGGCGGGGAACGCCTTGAACAGATATTTGTCGAGGCGCTGACCGGCGTCGTTGGGCTTTATTTTGTATTCTTTCATAATTTTATGACCCTTTTTGTGAAATTTAGCCTTGACTTTTAGCCTCGTGATACATATAATATATTTTGCACTATTGCGAAGGAGGCTTCCGATGAAGATATGCCTGCGGGATCTTGCCGCTGCGGCTGAAGGAAGGCTGTATTTCGATTATAGCATAGATCTTCGCGAAGAGGAAGTGTATTATGATCATCCTTTTCAGGATCCGGTACATATAACCGGCAGCGTCAGCGACAACTCCGGCGCGATAAGCCTGCGGGCGCGGGTGGAAACGGCGGTTTCGGCGCACTGCGCCAGGTGCAGCCGCCCCTTCCGCTATGACAAGGAGCTGGACGTGTTCTTCTTCCTTGCCAAGGAGCTGCAGAGCGAGGATATCGACGACATAATAGTGATCGAGTCCGACGATGTGGAGCTGGACGACATCATTGTGCCGGAGCTTATTCTCAGCATGCCGATGAAGGAGCTTTGCTCGGAGGACTGCAAAGGGCTTTGTCCCAGATGCGGCAAGGATCTCAACGACGGAGAATGCGGCTGTGCGGAGGAGATAGATCCGCGGCTGGCAAAGCTTGCCGAAATACTTGATTCGTTTAAAACAGATAAATAAATATGTTTCTAATAGACTGAGGAGGTGTCTCAAATGGCAGTACCGCGCGCACGAATATCCAAACAAAGACGCAATAAGCGCCGCAGCTCGCACTGGAAGCTGGATCTTCCCGGACTGGTGAAGTGCCCGAAATGCGGAGAGCCGGTTCTTTCTCACAGAGCTTGTAAGGCTTGCGGGACTTATAACGGCCGCACTGTTCTGAAAGTTGCAGAGGAAAAATAAGCGTAAATGCAAGATGGAGAAGACCGGCGTCTTCTCCGTTTTTGTTTGCTGAAAGGAAAGTTATGGCGGCGGAGATAATATCGGTGGCAAAGCGCAGTCCGGCGTTCAATGCGGGTCTGCGCGCCGGAGATGTGCTGAAAAGAATAAACGGGCATGCGATACGCGACGTGCTGGACTATAAGTTTTACAGCTACGACGCCGCGCTGGAAATAGAGCTGGCGGAGCGCACGGTGACGGTGCATAAGGCTGCGGGCGCAGACCTCGGGCTGGAGTTTGCCTCCTACCTTATGGACTCGGAGAAGAGCTGCTCGAACAGATGCATCTTCTGCTTTATAGACCAGCTTCCCAAGGGCATGCGCCCCACCCTGTATTTCAAGGACGACGACGCGCGTCTTTCATTTCTGCTGGGCAATTATATCAGCATGACCAATCTGAGCGACGGCGATGTGGAGCGCATAATAGAGATGCGGCTTTCGCCGGTCAATATTTCCGTCCACACCACGGAGCCGGAGCTGCGGACGATGATGCTCGGCAACCGCCGCGGCGGCGAGACGCTGGAATATCTCTACCGCATGGCGCGGGCGGGGATAAGGATAAAGGCGCAGATAGTCCTGTGTCCGGAGGTAAACGACGGAGAGCATCTCGACCGTTCGCTGCGCGACCTGTCTGCGCTCATGCCCTCGATGGAGAGCGTGGCGGTGGTGCCGGTGGGCTTGACCCGCTACCGCGAGGGGCTGTATCCGCTGCGCGGCATGACCGGCGCGGAGGCGGCTGCCGCTATTGCCCAGATAGACGCCGTGCGGGCGGAAAATATGGAAAAATACGGCGAGCCGGTCTGCTTTGCCGCCGACGAACTGTACGTCAAGGCGGGGCTGCCCGTGCCGCCGCCGGAATATTACTGCGGTTACAGTCAGCTTGAAAACGGCGTGGGGCTGATGGCGTTGTTCGAGGAGGAGCTGCGCGCGGCGCTCATGCTGCAGGAGCGGTGCTCGCCGCCGCCTTTTACGCTGGTGTGCGGCAAGGCTTCAGCGCCTTTTATGCAAAGCATGATTGACTTGGCGGCGGAAAAATGTGATAATCTTGAATATAGGATATTTGCGGTGGAGAACGATTTCTTCGGAGGCAGCGTGGATATCAGCGGGCTGGTCACAGGCAGCGATATCATGCGCCAGCTTCCCGGCAATATCGTAGGCGACAGAGTGATATTGCCGGACGTGATGCTGCGTGAGCGGAAGAACGTCTTTCTGGACGACGTCACGCTGGACGAGCTTGCCGCCGCGCTGGGCTGCCGCGTGACGGCGGTGCCGGTGGACGGAATGGAGTTTTTGGACGCGATAACGGATCAAAGGAGATAAATGATGCGAAAACCCGTGATAGCGATAGTGGGCAGACCCAATGTGGGCAAATCCCAGCTCTTCAATAAAATAGTGGAAAAGCGCCATGCCATCGTGGAGGACACCCCCGGCGTGACGCGGGACAGGATATACGCACAGGCGGAGTGGCGCGACCGCCGCTTTGTGGTAATCGACACCGGCGGCATCGAGCCGAAGACCGACGACCAAATACTGCGCTTTATGCGCGAGCAGGCGATGATCGCGGTGGACCATGCCGACGTAGTGATACTCGTCACCGATATCCGCACGGGAATGACCGCGGCGGACGAGGACGTGGCGAGCATACTCAAGCGCGCGAAAAAGCCGGTGGTGCTCTGCGTGAACAAGATGGACGCCCCCGGACCGGAGCCGGCGGAGTTTTACGAGTTCTACAATCTCGGCTTGGGCGACCCGATAGGGATATCGGCGCTGCACGGCAGCGGCACCGGCGACCTGCTGGACGCCTGCTTCGAGCATTTTCCGCCGGAGTCGGAGGACGAGGAGGAGGACGGCGACGAGGGCATCCGCGTGGCGGTCATCGGCAAGCCCAACGCTGGCAAAAGCTCGCTGATAAACCGCATCACCGGCGGGGAGCGCGTCATCGTCAGCAATATCCCCGGCACCACGCGCGACTCGATAGACAGCCGCGTGGAGCGCGAGGGGCAGCTTTATACCTTTATCGACACCGCCGGCATACGCAAAAAGAGCAAGGTGGAATATGGCGTCGAGCATTTTTCCGTGCTGCGGGCGCAGATGGCGGTGGAGCGCAGCGACGTGTGCATCCTGATGATAGACGCGGAGGACGGCGTGACCGAGCAGGATACCAAGATAGCGGGCTACGCGCACGAGTGCGGGCGCGCGGTGATCATCGCCGTCAACAAATGGGATCTTATCGAAAAGGAGACCGGCACCCAGAGCGAGTACGAGAAAAAGGTGCGGGCGCAGCTCGCCTATATGGACTATGCGCCGGTGATGTTCATCTCAGCCAAGACGGGGCTGCGGGTGGAAAACATCTTTGCGCTGGTGCGGGAGGTGTATGCCAGCAGCACGCTGCGCATCACCACAGGCGTGCTGAACGGCATACTGGCGGACGCCACCGTGCGCGTGCAGCCGCCCACCGACCGCGGACGCCGGCTGAAGATATATTACATGACGCAGACCGGCGTGCAGCCGCCCACCTTCGTCTGCTTCTGCAACGATGCAAAGCTCTTTCACTTCTCATATCTCCGCTATCTGGTGAATAAGATAAGAGAAGCATACGGGCTGAAGGGTACGCCGGTGAAGATGATAGTGCGCCAGCGGGGAGAGAGAGAGGACTGACGACGGAGGCGGGAGGAGATTTTTTTATGAAGATAGCCGTTATCGGCAGCGGAGGCTGGGGACTTGCCACGGCAAAGCTGCTCAGCGAAAACGGGCATGAGGTCGCCTCGTGGTCGTACTTTGAGGAGGAGGCGGAGCAGCTCCGGCGCTGCCGCGGCAATGAAAAGCTGCTGCCGGGGATAACGCTGCCTGATAATATAGCGATAACCACGGATATCGCCTGCGCCGCCGAGGCGGAGCTGGTGGTGATAGCCGTGCCGTCCTACGCCGTGTCGTCCACGGCGGAGAGCCTTGCGCAGCATGTACATAAGGGGCAGACGGCGGTGCTTTTGTCAAAGGGCTTTGACAAAACGCGCGGCTACTGTCTGCTCAGCGATACCCTGCAGGAATGCTTCGGCGAGGATGTGCCGGTGGTCGCCCTCACGGGGCCGTCGCACGCCGAGGAGGTCGCGCGCGGAGTGCTGACCGCGGTGCTCGCCGCCTCAAAGGACGCGGCGGCGGCAGAGCGCGTGCAGACGGCTTTTATGAACGGCTATTTCCGCGTGTATACCTCGCGGGATATCGTCAGCGCAGAGCTGGGCGGCGCGATGAAGAACATCATGGCGCTGGCTGTCGGCATAAGCGACGGAGCCGGCTTCGGCGACAATACCAAGGCGCTGATAATGACGCGCGGCATCGCAGAGATGTCGCGGCTCGGCATCGCTCTCGGCGGGCGTGCGGAGACCTTCGCCGGGCTGTCCGGCGTGGGAGATCTGATAGTTACCTGCATCTCCCAGCATTCGCGCAACCGCAGAGCCGGGCTGCTGATAGGCGGCGGCATGGCGCCGGACGAGGCGGCGCGCGAGGTCGGCGCGGTGGTGGAGGGCTTTTATGCGGCGGAGGCGGTGCAGCGGCTGGCGGCGGAGAAGAACATAGACATGCCGCTCAGCACGACGATATACAGCCTCATTTTCGAGGGGCTGCCGCTTCAGGAGGCGGTGCATATGCTGATGAGCAGGGAAAAGCGTCCGGAAAACGATATGGACATGCGCCTGTGAGGCGCAGAACACATAAAAGCACGAGCGCGAGCCAAAAAGCGAAATTTTTGGGGCGCGCTCATCTTTTTCTGCTGAAAAGAGTAACAATTTGCAGAAAAAGGAGTAACAACTTTCTTAAAATTGCAGTTTGTAACTGGTTTGACATTGATTTAGCAGGCTTTTTTCTATAAAATCGGATATGGTCAAGGAACATTAAGGCAAAGAAACAGTCTAAAACAGAGGAAATAAGCCGACCCGGGGAGGAGAGATAACTTGGCGAGCATAACGCTTAAAAACGTGGATAAGACCTACGACGGAGACGTAAAGGCAGTTTCCGGGTTTGATCTTGAGATAAAGGACAAGGAATTCGTCATTTTCGTGGGACCGTCCGGCTGCGGAAAATCCACTACCCTGCGCATGATCGCGGGACTGGAGGAGATAAGCAGCGGCGAGATATACATAGGCGACCGGCTGGTGAACTACGTCGAGCCGCGCGACAGGGACATCGCCATGGTTTTTCAGAGCTACGCCCTGTACCGCCACATGACGGTGTATAAAAATATGGCGTTCAGCCTGAAGATGCACAAGGTGCCCAAGGAGGAGATAGACCGCAGGGTGCGGGAGACGGCGGAGATGCTGGGGCTGACCCATCTGCTGGACCGCAAGCCGGGAGCGCTGTCCGGCGGCGAATGCCAGCGCGTCGCGCTGGGGCGCGCGCTGGTGCGCTCACCCTCCGTGTTCCTGCTCGACGAGCCGCTGTCCAATCTGGACGCCAAGCTGCGCAGCGACATGCGCGCGGAGATAATCAAGCTGCATAAAAAACTGCAGACCACGTTCGTTTATGTTACGCACGACCAGACGGAAGCCATGACCATGGGCGACCGCATAGTTATCATGAAAAAGGGGCTTATCCAGCAGGTAGACAGCCCCAAGGATATATACGACCACCCAAAAAACAAGTTTGTGGCGGGCTTCATCGGTACGCCGCAGATGAACTTTTTTGACGGCGAGATAAAGACGGAGGGCGGCAGATGCTTTGCCGAGGCGTGCGGCTCACGCTTTGCGATAGACGGCAGATATGCCGCTTTTTCCGGGCGGAAGGTGTGCGTCGGCGTCAGACCGGAGCATATGGAGCTGTGCGCCGGCGCCGCGCCGGAGAATGTGATCTCCGGCGGCAGGATAGAGCTGGTGGAGCTGCTCGGCTCCGATATCAATGTGCACGCCTCCCTCGGAGATATAAGATTTGTGGTGCGCAGCCAGTGGCAGAGCGGACTTGAGATGGGCAGCGCCGTCAATGTGCGCGTGGATACCTCAAGAATACATATCTTCGACGCCGAGACGGAGGAAAATCTGGCTATGACCGAGACGGAGGCGGAGGCATGACGAGAAAGCAGCCGGGACCGGAGCAGCTCCGCCGCCGCAAGGACAGGCTGAACTCGCTGATATACCTTTCACCGAGTCTGATCGGCGTGATGGTGTTTTTCCTTGTGCCCTTCATGGTCGTGATTTATTACTCCGTGATAGACAATCCGGTCAACAAGGATTTCGTACTGATCGATAATTTCATAAAGGTGATAAAAAACAGCGCCTTCAAGCAGGCGGCGGCAAACACGGCAAAGTTTTCGCTGGTCGCGGTGCCGGGCGCGGTGGTGCTGGCGCTGCTGCTCGCCATGCTGCTGGAGAACAAGATCCCCGGCAAGAGCCGCTTCCGCACTTTTTTCCTCAGCCCGATGATGGTGCCGGTGGCGTCGGTGGTGCTGATATGGCAGGTCATTTTTCATTACAACGGCGCGCTGAACGGGCTTTTGTCCGTGTTCGGCGTGGACCCGATAGACTGGCTGAAGACCGATTACAGCCAGATAATGATAGTGATACTGTTTTGGTGGAAAAACCTCGGCTACAACATGATACTGTTCATGGCGGCGCTGGCGAATATTCCCAAGACGCTCGTCGAGGCGGCGTCGGTGGACGGCGCAAGCTCGTTTTCGCGCTTTTGGCATATCAAGATAAGATATCTTTCGCCGACGATACTTTTCGTCACGATACTTTCGCTGATAAACTCCTTCAAGGTTTTCCGCGAGGTATATCTGCTGACGGGCGATTATCCGTATGAAACGCTGTATATGCTGCAGCATTTCATGAACAACAAGTTTTCCTCGTTTGATTATCAGATGCTGTCCGCCGCCGCGATAATAATGGCGGTGGTGATAGTGGCGATAATCGGCGCGCTGTTCTACGCGGAGAACCGCTTCGGAAAGGATGTGGAGCAATGAGAAAAAAACGCACGGACAACAAATTGCTCCGCAGCCGCCGCCGGCGGGTGATAAAAATAGCTTTGCTCACGCTGTGGGCGGCGGCGTTCGCCTTCCTGTTTCTGATGCCGACGGTGCTGACGATAACCAATTCCTTCATGTCCGCCAGCGAGATAACGGCAAACTACGGCGTGATATTCGAAACGACGAAGTCCGGAGGCAAGGCGTATATATCAGAGCGGGTCAACCTCAAGTTCATTCCCGATAAGGTGACCTTCAAGCAATATATAACGGTGCTGCTCAAAAGTCCGGAATATCTGCTCAAGTTCTGGAACTCGGTGATACTGGTGGTGCCGATAGTGATATTTCAGGTGCTGATAGCACTGTCGGCGGCATACAGCTTCAGCCGCTTCCGAGGCAAGGGCAAGGAAGTGATCTTCTTCGCCTACATCGTATTGATGCTGATGCCGTATCAGGTCACGCTGGTGCCGAACTACCTCGTGGCGGAAAAGCTGGGGCTGCTGGGCAGCCGGTGGGCGGTCATACTGCCCGGCGTGTTTTCGCCCTTCAGCGTGTTCATACTTACCAAGTGCATGCGCCGCATACCGGAGGATATGATCGAGGCGGCGAGGCTGGACGGAGCGAGCGAATGGCACATTTTCACGCGCATATGCCTGCCGATGTGCCGCGGCGCGATATATTCCGTCGTGATACTGGTATTCATAGATTACTGGAACATGGTCGAGCAGGCGCTGATCATGCTGCCGGATACCGACATGCAGCCGTTGTCCATCTTCCTCTCGAAGATAAACGCGGGCGAGATCGGACTGGCGTTTGCGGTGGCGACGATATACATGGTGCCGACAATACTGCTGTTCCTGCACGGCGAGGAGCATCTGGTAGAAGGAATAACGTATTCCGGCGGATTGAAAGGATAGTCAGGGAGGACGCACGATATGAATGAAAAACAGACGAAAAAAAGAGCATGGGTCAAGAACGCGGCGATAATATTTCTGTCGGTCATGCTGGTGCTCACGCTTTTTTCCAACACCATAATGAATTATTCGCTGCCGGAGGTCTCCGGACAGTATATATACGGCGGCACGATAACCACGAGCATTCGCGGCAGCGGCACGGTGGCGGCAAACCAGACCTTCAACGTCACCATTGACGAGACGAGGAAGGTAAAGAGCGTGCTGGTGAAAAACGGCGATACCGTCGAGGCGGGACAGACGCTGTTGGTGCTTGAGGACGAGGAGGGCGAGGAGCTGAAAGCCGCCGTGGAGCAGCTTGAAAGCATGCGGCTGGCGTATTCCAAGTCGCTCATGAGCCTCAAGACCAACGACTATTTCTCGCAGAATTTGGAGATCGCCGAGGCGAGCGACGCGCTGGAGCGTGCGCGCACCGCGAGAGATAACGTGGGCGCGAGAGCGCAGGCATACGCTTCCGCTCACGCCGCGGTGCAGGCGGCTCAGGCGAGAGTTGACGAGCTGGATACGCAGATAGCGGAGCTTGACGCACGCATAGCCGAGGCGACGGCGGAGGATTCCGGCACGGGCACCGTGCTGATAGAGCAGCGCAGGCGCGAGCTGGAGCTGGCAAAAACCGGGCTGGAGCTTGCAAAGGAGGCTCTTGAGGAAGCAAAGGATACGCTGGCGAGAGCGCAGGAATATGAAACCAGTCTCAGCGCGGGCGGCAGCGCCGACAGCATAGAGAGCAGCATACAGGCAAAAGAACGCGAACTGGAGGATATGCGTCTTGAACTGACTCGCAAGCAGAATGATGTGAGAGACAAAATAGAGAGCGGCGTGGCGTATGAACGGGCAAGCGCGCGCTATATGGAAGCTCTGAATGCGTACAGCGAAGCAAGCGACCATGTGGCGGATATTAAAGAAAAATTGAAAGCCTATCCGGAAAATCAGGGCTTGAAGGACGAGCTGGAGACTGCAACTGCGGCGCTTGACGCGGCGGAAGCGAGAAAGGACTTGGCGAAAGCGGAGCTTGACGAGACGACGGAGTATACGGAGTCAGCCCGACGTGTCGATGAGCGTGCCCTTGAGGATCAGAGGATAGCCATCGCCCGCGCGGAGGAGGATCTGAGTGAGATAAGGAGCACTTTGCGCGATGCGCAGAGCAATCAGGCGGCGCTGGAGCGCGCAAAGGAGCGCACGGCGGAGGCGAAGTCCCGCGTGACGGACGCCGAGCGCGGCGTGAAATTGGAGGAAGCGAACGTATCCGCCGCGGAAAAATCCCTTGCGGAGGCGCAGAAGGAACTGACCGGCGCGCTTAATGAAGAAAAGAAGGCGCTGGAAAAGGCAAAGCGCGACGCCCAAACGGCGCTGACGGACGCCCAGCGCAAGGAAGCCGAGGCGGAGCGGAACAACGACCTGACGCCGGAGCAGGCGGAGGCAAACGTCAAGGCGGCGCAAAAGGCGCTCAACAGCGCGCTGCACGCGCTGGAGGCGCAGAAAAAGGACGACAATATCACCGCCGCCATCGCCAAGCTCGATCTGGACGGCGAGGCGAAGAAGATAGCGGAGCAGGAGGAAAAGGTCGCAAAGCTGCGTTCCGCCGGAGTGGGCACAGAGCTTACGGCGAGATACGGCGGCATTGTGAACTCGATAGGCTGTGTCGCAGGCGATTCCGTATCGCCCGGCATGACGCTGGCGGTGATCGAGGTCAGCGACAAGGGCTATACCGTCAGCTTTGCGGTCACGACCGAGCAGAGCCAGAAGGTGCACGTGGGCGACAGAGCGACAATTACCGGATGGTGGTGGGGAGGCACGCCGGAGGCGACGCTGATATCCATCAAGAACGATCAGGCAAACCCCGGCAAGAGCAAGATACTCACCTTTGAGCTTTCGGGAGAAGTCACGGTAGGGCAGACGCTGAACCTAACAGTGGGCGAGAAAAACTCCTATTACGACGTGGTCGTGCCCAACAGCGCCGTGCGCGAGGACTCAAAGGGCAAGTTCGTACTGGTGACGGAGGCGAAAAGCACTCCGCTCGGCAATCGTTACATCGCCACCCGTGTGGACGTGACGGTAAGCGTAAAGGACGACACCAATTCGGCGATATCCGGCGGACTTTACGGCGGAGAATACGTCATAACCACCTCTACCAAGCCGATAGACGTAGGCTCGCAGGTGCGTCTGGTGGATTGAGGCGCGGCGTATGACGAAAAAGATACATCTTGAAAAAAGCACGGTAAAGCGGCTCGTCATCTGCCTGACGGCGCTGCTGCTGGCAGGCTTGCTGCTGGGCGCGGCGGCATGGCTGCGCGGCAGGCTGGACAGCCAGCAGGCGGCACAGAGATGGGCGTATGAGGATACAAGGCTGGCGCAAGTCTCGTGCTTTATAGATGAGCGCGCCGCCTTCAGTCAGGAGAATGTGCAGGCGTTCCGCGGCGTCATGGGAAATAAGTTCAGGGAAAACTCCATGGAACCGCCCACGGAAAGCGCGAGGCTGTGGATGGACGCCTTCAGCGCGGAGCAGAATGTGAGCGTGAGCAGAGAACGCACGTCGGCAAATGCCGTCGCCGTCGGCGCGGGCGGAGACTTCTTCGCTTTTCATCCATTGAGGCTCCGATCGGGCTATTACTTCGCCCCGGACGATCTGATGGAGGATCGGGTGGTGCTGGATCTCGATCTGGCGTGGAAGCTTTTCGGCGCGTATGACGTCGTCGATATGGAGCTGTACATCAACGGCGTCAGATGCATCGTGGCGGCGGTAGCGGAAAATGCGGAAAGCTGGCCGGAGAGGGAAACATACGGCGAGAATATGCGCGTATATATGTCGTGGGCGCTGTTTGAAAAGATGTTTCCGGATCAGGGCATCACCTGCTATGAGGCGGTCTTGCCCAATCCCGTCAGCGGCTTCGGTCTGGCGATGGTGAAGGATAATTTCCCGCTGCAGGGAGCGCAGGCGGATTTTGTGGAAAACTCGGCGCGATATTCGCTGCCGAACGCGGCAAAAATGCTGGCGGATTTCGGCAAGCGCAGCATGAAGACCTCGGCGTTCGCTTACCCGTATTGGGAAATCGCCGCGCGCATGACGGAGGACTGGCATGCGCTGGCGCTGGTGCTGGCGGCGCTGATCCTGCTGGTGCCGGCGGCGATGCTCATAGGCGTGCTGGCGAGGCTTATCCGGCAGCGGAAGAAATATTACAGGGCGATATGGGAGTTTATCAAAAAAGTATTTGATAGATCAAAAACAAAATTGCAAACAAAAAAGAAAGAAAAAGAGGTAACGAAATGAAAAGATTGATCTGTATTTTGATGGCGGCGCTCATGCTTTTCTCTGTTGCGGGCTGCAACAAGGACGAAAACGGCGGCGGAAACGACAAGGTAAAGCTGGAGAATGTATACGGCTCCGAGTACATAAAGCTGCCGGAAGGCGTTCAGAGCGTGGAAAGCATCGCCGCAAGCGGCGATACGGTGTTCTTAGTGTCGTACAAGTACACCGAAACTGACTATGGGCAGTTTATATACGCCGTGCCGCTGAACGGCGGCGAGGCAAAGGTGATATACGAGGTCAGGAATGAAAACGAAAATCAGGAGGAAAACGTATATCGCTCCAGAAATATATCCGGACGCATAAGCATTGACGCGAGCGGCAACCTCTGGTTCAACGAGAGCAATTATTATGAGGATAACAGAGATCCGGAGAATTATGTGTTTGAAAACACCTCCAAGCTCATGTGCATAGACCCGTCCGGCAACGTGGTGAGAGAGCTGAAGATGGAAGAGCTCGGTGAGGAGTACACGGATTTCTACATCAACGGCATGACCTTTGACGACAGCGGCAACTGCTTCCTCAGCAACTACAGCAGCCTGCTGGTGCTGGATTCTTCGCTCAAGCCGATGTTCAAGATAGATGAGGACAATGGCATAGACAGCCTGACAAAGCTCGCCGGAGGCGAAATAATGGCGCAGGTATGGGGAGAAAGCGGTATCGTCGGCAAGGTCGTGGATATGGCGGCGAAGGGCTGGAGGAGCGAGGATGTCAAGCTGCCGACCAACGCTTCTTACGGCGGCTATACCAGCTCTGCTGAATACAGCTTCTGCTATAACACGAGCAATGCGATATTCGGCTATGACGTGGCGAGCGGCGAGTCTACCGAGGTGCTCAACTGGATAAACTCCGATATAAACGCCGGTCGTGTCAATAGTATAGTGTCGCTCAAGGACGGACGCTTTGCGGCGGTGGAAATGAACGAGGATTACAGTCAGGCGTCGCTGCTGCTGCTGACGAAGAAAAATCCGGAGGATATCGTGGAAAAGACGATACTCAATCTGGCGTCGGTGTATCTGAACGACAATCTGCGCAACTACGTCATTAAGTTCAATAAATCCAACGATGAATACCGCGTGCAGGTCGTGGATTACAGTAAATACAATACCGAGGACGACTATATGGCGAGCTACAATCAGCTCAACTACGACATAATTTCCGGCAATATCCCCGATATCATCAGCCTGAGCAATCTGCCTTACGGCAATTACGTTGCCAAGGGGCTGCTGGTGGACATCAATAAGCTGATAGACGAAGACGAGACGGTAAACCGCGCAGATTATCTGGAGAACGTGTTCAAGGCGGCGGAAATAAACGGCGGACTCTACGAGCTTATCCCCGTGTTTTATGCCAATACAGTGGTAGGCAAGACAGCCAACGTCGGAGATAAGATGGGCTGGACGCTGGACGAGCTGGAGGCAAGGCTGCGTGCGATGCCGGAGGGTGCGCAGGCGTTCAGCGATATGGGAAAGAGCGCAATACTGCAGGCAAGCATGATAATGAACATGGGTCAGTTCGTGGATCAGGCGACCGGCAAGTGCAGCTTCAACACCGACGCCTTCATAAAGCTGCTGGAATTTGCCAACGCCAACGACAGTGCTCTCGACTGGGAGACGATGAATCAGGGCGGTGAATATGACCAGCAGTTCTGGACGGACTATGAAAATCAGTACCGCGAGGACCGCACCATGCTGAGCGTACAGTATGTGGGCAACTTCGGCTCCTACCGCAATATGACGAACACCTTTGGCGGAGAGGTCACGCTGATCGGTTTCCCCTGCGAGAACGGCGGTATCGGCGCAGGGCTGGCAGCAGAGCTGGAGCTGGGCATCTCCTCCAAGACAAAGCATCAGGACGGCTGCTGGCAGTTCCTCAAATATTTCCTCAGCGACGATTTCCAAGACAATGTCAGCTATAATTTCCCCATCAGTAAAAAGGCGCTGCAAAAGCAGCTTGACAAGGCGATGGAGCCGGTAACCGACAGATGGTGGGAGGATGGCGGCGTAGGCATAGTGGACGGCAGATATACCTACGAATACTCCGAGCTTTCGCAGGAGGAGGCTGACAAGATGATGCGCTTTATCGAGTCGCTGGATCAGGTCATGCGGCTGGATGAAAAGCTGTTTGCGATAATCGAGGAGGAGAGCGGAGCCTTCTTCGCCGGACAGCGCAGCGCAAAGGAGGTCGCGGACGTCATTCAGAGCCGCGCACAGGTTTACATCAACGAAAACCGCTGATCTGCATTTTATTAAACGGCTGCTTGCATAGGCAAGCAGCCGTTAGGCTGTAGACAAACAATATAATAACATGAAAATAGGGAATACAAAAACTTAATCAATTGTTTTTTCCGGGAGCATGTATCACGGAAAAAACACCTTGACG
>JAFTDT010000064.1 GCA_017453985.1 Clostridia bacterium | reverse complement strand
AGCAGCAGGTCCTTGACCTCGCCGCCGAGCACGCCCGCCTGTATCGCCGCGCCCATGGCGACGCATTCGTCAGGGTTGATGCCCTTGAACGGCTCCTTGCCGGTGATGCTCTTGACCGCCTCCTGCACCGCGGGTATGCGGCTGGAGCCGCCGACCAGCAGTATTTTGGCTATATCGGACTTGTCGATGCCGCTGTCGCCTATCGCCTGACGCACGGGACCCATGGTGGCTTCCACCAGATCGCGGGTCAGCTCGTCGAACTTGGCGCGGCTGAGTGTGAGGTCAAGGTGGCGCGAGCCGTTGGCGTCCGCGAAGATATACGGCAGATTGATATTGGTGCTCATCACGCCGGAAAGCTCTATCTTCGCCTTCTCCGCCGCCTCCTTGAGACGCTGCATCGCCATCTTGTCGCCCGCGAGGTCAACGCCCTGATCCTTGCGGAACTCGGATATCATCCAGTTGACTATCCTCTCGTCAAAATCGTCGCCGCCCAGCCTGTTGTTGCCGGCAGTCGCCAGCACCTCGATGGTTCCGTCGCCTATGGAGAGGATGGACACGTCAAAGGTACCGCCGCCGAGGTCGTATACCATTACCTTCTGCTCGTTTTCCTTATCCATGCCGTAAGCCAGCGCCGCCGCCGTAGGCTCATTGATGATGCGCAGCACCTCCAGACCGGCTATCTTGCCCGCGTCTTTGGTCGCCTGACGCTGCGCATCGGTGAAGTACGCCGGCACGGTGATTACCGCCTGCGTCACGCTCGAGCCGAGATACGCCTCCGCGTCCGCCTTGAGCTTTTGCAGCACCATGGCGGAAATTTCCTGCGGAGAATAAGACTTGTCGTCTATCTTGACCTTGTAATCCGTGCCCATCTCGCGCTTGATGGAGCTGATGGTGCGCTGGGGATTTGTGACTGCCTGACGCTTTGCCACCTGACCGACCAGACGCTCGCCCGTGCGGGAGAACGCCACGACGGACGGCGTAGTGCGCGCGCCCTCGGCATTGGTTATAACCGTAGGCTCGCCGCCCTCGATGACGGCGACGCATGAATTGGTAGTTCCGAGGTCTATGCCTATTATCTTTGCCATGATTTGTTTCCTCCGTTTATCG
This sequence comes from Clostridia bacterium, assembly GCA_017453985.1. GTDB lineage: Bacteria > Bacillota > Clostridia > Oscillospirales > Butyricicoccaceae > RGIG3726. The sequence continues at coordinate 9,138 of JAFTDT010000064.1, read as the reverse complement.
TTATTTTATTATTATTCTTCAGTTAGCCGATTTTACCACCGCGTAGCGCAATATCCTGTCGCCCATGCGGTAGCCCTTTTCCATTACCTCCGCGATGACGTCCTCGCCCAGAGTCTCATCCTCGACGTGGAGCAGCGCGTTGTGGATATTGGGATCAAAGCTCTCCCCCGGCGCGCCGAACGCCTGCACATTGTATTTTTCCAGCACGTCCCGGAGCTGCTTGAGTATCAGCAGCAGTCCCTCGTCCGCGCTGCCGAGCGCCTCTGCGCGCTCCATATTGTCCAGCACCGGCAGAAACGACGCTATCGCGCTGCCGAGCGCCTCCGAATACAGGCTCTCCCGCTCCTTTGCCGAGCGTTTTCTGAAGTTATCATATTCGGCAAGCACCCGCTTATATCTCTCATCCTGCTGCGCGAGCTGATCCTTCAGCGCGGCGACCTCCGCCTCCGCCTCCGCAAGCCTCTCGTGCAGAGAAGCCTTTTTCCCCTTCTTTTCCGTTTCGCCCTCTTCCTTTATGACGCTTTCTTCGGCGGTCTGCTGCTCAAGCTTCTCCGCCGGGTTTTCCGTTCCTGTACTCATCATCTTCACCTGTATCCTTTATTTTTTCACCCAATTCATTCATGCCGCTGACCGCCTTGGCAAACGCAGCCAGCTTTGCGCACGCAGCCGCGTAATCCATGCGCGTGGGCGCGACTATGCCGATGATGCCCTTGGTGTCCCTGTCCACCGCGTAGGTGGTGAACACCAGACTGACGTCGCGCATGCTCGGCTCGTCCAGCTCCGGACCTATCCTTATGTTTATCCGTTCCGGCGCGCCGCGGCTGACCATGTCCCGCACATTGCTGCGGTCGGACATATAGTCCAGCAGCTCGCGCATACGCTGTATATCCTGATATTCGCGGTTGTCCAGCAGCCGCGCCGTGTCGCTCACGTAGACCTCAGCCACGTCGGAGGCGTTCTCCGTCTGCCTGATGAAATCAATGACGCCCTTTATCAGCATATACATGCCGCTCTGTGCGCCGATCCCGTGGAGCATCGACGGGAGCAGATATTCCAGCCTGCCCTCGGCTATCGCCAGATTGACCGCCGTGGAGAGCATCGCCGCCATCGACGGCTCCACCGGCGCGGTGAGATGCAGCAGCTTGTGCCTGACCTCACGCTCGCCGACTAAAACCACCGCGTAGCTCCAGCCCTCGTCCATGGCTATCAGCTCGCACTTCTTTACCCTGCCGCCGCCTCTGCGGTTGAGCACGGAGACGGAGGTGTAATTCGTCATCTCTGAGACGACCCGCGCCGCACTGACCATGATATCGTCCATCTCTCTCATGATATCCTGCATCCTGCGGCGTATCTGCTCCAGCTCGGAATATGCCGTGCGGTGACGCTCCATCAGCTCGTTCACATACAGCCGGTACGCGGCGTAGGACGGGACGCGCCCTGCCGAGACATGCGGCTTTTCCAGCAGTCCGCGCTCCTCCAGCTCGCTCATCTCGTTGCGTATCGTCGCGGACGAAATGGGACTGTCGAAGGAGACTGCCAGCGACTTGGAGCCTACCGGCTCCGCGGTATCTATGTAGCTCTCTATTATCGCCTTGAGGATCCTGCGCTGCCGTTCCGAAAGCTCCATATCCTTATCACCTCTTTTTAGCACTCTTAGCTTCCGAGTGCTAACACTATATTAGCACATTTTTTCCTGTTGTCAATAGCTTTTCCAAATTAATCTGTGAATAAACCAAAAACATTTTTCACGCGGCTCACCGATCCGGCTGCGCTGCGGTATTTTTGCCACCGCGCCGTTGACAGCGGAATTTTTTTGTGATATTATGCAATATATGAATAAGAAACGTGCTTTCAGCACCGGCGATCTTGCCCGCATCGCGCTGATGACGGCGCTCATCGCCCTGTGCTCGTGGATTTCGATACCGGGAGACGTGCCCTTCACGCTCCAGACCTTCGGCGTTTTCTGCGCCGTCGAGCTGCTGGGCGGCAGAAACGGCACTGTTTCCGTGATACTGTACATACTGATGGGCGCTGTCGGGCTGCCCGTCTTTTCCGGCTTTACCGGCGGGCTTGACCGACTGCTGGGCGTCACGGGCGGCTATATCGTTGGTTTTTTCTTCACCGCGCTTATCTACTGGCTGGTGATCAGTCTGCTTGGGCGCGGCACATGGTCACTGGCGCTGGGCATGGTGCTCGGGCTTATCGTCTGCTACGCCTTCGGCACGGCGTGGTTCGTGCTGGTGTACACCCGCTCTGCCTCGCCGATAGGCTTTGGCGCGGCGCTGGCAAAGTGCGTGCTGCCCTTCATCGTGCCCGACCTCGTCAAGATAGGTCTGGCGCTGACGGTGACCAAGGTGCTGGAGCCGCATCTGCACCGCAAGGCGTAAGCGCGTAATAAAAAATCAAACCCTTCCGAATTGCTTCGGAAGGGTATTTTTTTGCTACCTGCGCGTTATCAGATACAGCGCGCCCATCAGGACGGGCTGGTGCAGCATGTATATCCACAGGCTGTATCGGCTGACAGTTTCCAGCGGGCGGCAGCGCACGGTGTAAAACCACCGCGGCATGGAGCCGCTGCGCGCCATATCCGCCAGCCATATGCCGAAGAAATAGGCAAATATCCACGGCAGCAGCGGATAATAGTCCGCCGAGGCAAAATCCTTGCCGTACACGCCGAGCGGCCAGAGCCACGATATCTCGCCCCGGCGCGGGAACGCCAGCCTCGCGGCAACGAACACCGGCAGCCATATCCAGCCGGGCAGGCGCAGCCGCTCTATGTATTTCCAGCAGAAATGGTATATCAGCGACGCCAGCCCCAAAAAATGCAGTATGCCGAAACGGATGAACACGCTTTCGCCCAGAAAATACGTGACGAGACTCACCACCGCCGCGCACGCCAATATCTTCAGCCCGCGGCGGATATTGTCATGCGAAAAGCGGCTGGATGCGCCGGACAGCGCCACGAACGCCGCGGCAAACACCGGCTGGAAGGTCTTGAGCAGAAAATTATCCAGCAGCCACGCGGGCCCCAAGCCCTGATCCACCAAATCTATCGCCAGATGATGCCCTATCATCAGCAGCAGGGACAGCCCGCGCACTATGTCAAAGGCGTAATACCTCGTTTTTCCCTCTCCGACGGCGCTCATACGTTGAACCTGAACAGCACCACGTCGCCGTCATGCATCACGTATTCCTTGCCCTCGCTGCGTATCAGCCCTTTTTCCTTTGCCGCCGTCATGCTGCCGCACGCCTTCAGATCCTCGAAGGCGATGACCTCCGCGCGGATAAAGCCGCGCTCGAAGTCCGAATGTATCTTGCCCGCTGCCTGCGGCGCTCGGGTGCCCTCGCGTATCGTCCACGCCCGCACCTCGTCGGCTCCGGCAGTGAGGAAGGATATCAGCCCGAGCAGCTCGTAAGAGCACTGTATCAGCCGCTCCAGTCCGGAGCGCTCCAGACCCAGCTCCTGCAAAAACATCGCCTTGTCCTCCGCGCCCAGCTCGGATATCTCCTGCTCCATCTTGGCGCATATCGGCATGACCTGCGCGCCCTCGCGCGCGGCCGCCTCGCTGACGGCAGCGTAATACTTATTGTTCTCTATTCCGGCGGAAAATCCGTCCTCGTCCATATTCGCCGCGTATATCACCGGCTTGAGGCTGAGCAGCTCCATGCTGCCAACTATCTCCGCGTCCGTGCCGCCGCAGGCAAATACGCGGGCGCTTTTGCCTTCGTCCAGATGCTTTTGCAGCGCCTCCAGCAGCTCGACCTCATGCAGCAGCTTTTTGTCGCCGCCCTTCGCCGCCTTGCGCGTGCGCTCGATGCGGCGCTGCACCATCTCGATATCCGCCATTATCAGCTCGATATTGATTATCTCCATGTCGCGCACCGGGTCGCAGCTTCCCTCCACATGCACGATGTTCTCATCGTCAAAGCAGCGCACCACATGCACGATGGCATCCGTCATGCGGATATTGCTCAAAAACTTGTTGCCGAGTCCCTCGCCCTTTGACGCGCCCTTGACCAGTCCGGCGATGTCCACAAATTCTATCACCGCGGGCGTATATTTCTTCGGCGAATACATCTCCGCCAGAAAATCCAGCCGGTCGTCCGGCACCGTCACCATGCCGACGTTCGGCTCTATCGTGCAGAACGGGTAGTTCGCCGACTCTGCGCCGGCGTTGGTTATCGCGTTGAAGAGCGTGCTTTTGCCCACATTGGGCAGCCCCACGATGCCTAATTTCATATATTCTTACATCTCCTTTGCTTCTTGCTCATTTTATACTATACACGCTTTTGCGGAAATAATAAAGAAAAAGATGAAAATTCCTTTCAAACATAACTTGTTCACAATTTTGTGATACAATTTGTGAAATCATATCTTATAATAAAGACAAAGCGAGGGATGCAATATGTCAAAATCCATACTTATCATTGAGGACGACAGCAATATCCGCGAGCTGCTTCGCCTCTATCTCTCCCAGGAGGGCTATAAAATAGAGACCGCGCAGGACGGTCAGGAGGGGCTGCGCAAGTTCAAGCTGCTCCACCCCGACCTCGTCCTGCTCGATCTGATGATGCCGGTGATGGACGGCAATCAGGTCATGCGCGAGATCCGCGCCATATCCAAGGCGCCCGTCATCATCATCACCGCCAAGAGCGAAACCTTTGACAAGGTCTCCGGTCTGGAGCTTGGCGCCGACGATTACATCACCAAGCCCTTTGAGATGCGCGAGGTCATCGCGCGCATACGCGCCGTGCTGCGCCGCTATGACAACGACGACGCGCCGCGCAAGCTGGAGTTTGACGGGCTGGTGATCGACAAGGAGTCGTACAACATCATCGTCAAGGGCGAAAAGATCGAGATCCCGCCCAAGGAGATCGAGCTGCTGTATTTTCTCGCATCCTCCCCCAACCGCGTCTTTACCCGCGCCCAGCTCCTTGACGATGTCTGGGGCTTTGACTATTTCGGCGATACCCGCACGGTGGACGTGCATATCAAGCGCCTGCGCGAAAAGCTGCAGGACGTGTCTCCCAAATGGGAGATAAAGACCGTATGGGGCGTCGGTTATAAATTTGAGCTCAGGGAATGACGGAACGTGAAAAGTCTTTTTGCCAAAAACTTTCTTATATATGCCGCGGTGGTCATCGTCGGCTTTTCGATCCTCGGCGCGGTCTTTATCTATCAGGTGGATAAATATTCCGACGCGGAAACGCAGAGCAAGCTGGAGAACACCACCGCCCGCGCGGTGCAAAGCACCTCCATCTATCTCCAGAGCAGCCGCATAACCGGCTGGAAGAGCGAGTTCAACAAGAGCTATCTCATCAGCATGACGCAGCTTGCCATAGACTGCGGCGGCATGATTTTCGTCGGGGACAGCGAGGGCGACCTCATGTTCATCGCAACCTCCGACGGCTGCTATACTCAGGAGAACGGCGTAATCCCCGCCGTCGCTGCCGACGCCGTGCTGCAAAGCGGCGTTTACCGCGACAACTCCAACTTTTTCGGCTATCTCTCCACCTCCTGCCATATCCGCGGCTCGGCGGTTCAGAGCGGCAGCGGCACGGAGGCGATGGTATTCGTGGCGATCCCCTCCGCCGCGACCGACACGCTGTTTTTCAACCTTTCCAAATCCTTTACCATCATCATGATCTCCGTGCTGCTGCTTACGCTGCTCGCCACCAGCATCGTGGTACGCAGCACCAGCAAGCCGCTGAAGGACATGGCTATCGCCGCCAAGACCTTTGCCAGAGGCGATTTTTCCGTCCGCGTGCCTCTGCCCAAGCGTCAGGACGAGCTGTATGAGCTGACCTCCAGCTTCAACAACATGGCGGACGCGGTGGAAAACATGGAGGAAACGCGGCGCGGACTGATCGCCAACGTGTCGCACGACCTGCGGACGCCGATGACCACCATCGGCGGCTTTGTGGACGGGATCCTTGACGGCACCATCAATAAGGATGATCAGGAAAAATATCTGCGCATCATATCCGACGAGGTAAAGCGTCTTTCCCGCCTCGCCAGCAGCATGCTGGAGGTATCGCGGCTGGAGTCGGGCGAAAAAAGCATACACCCCGCGGTGTTTGACGTGTCCGAGATGGTGCGCCGTATAATAATCGGATTTGAGCAGAAACTGACAGATAAGAACATCGAGGTCACGCTGGATATCCCGGACGTGCTGAATATCCGCGCCGACCGCGACGGCATATTCCAGGCGGTGTACAATCTGATCGACAACGCCGTAAAATTTGTCAATCAGGACGGACACATAACCGTCTTTATGGCGGAAAAGGGCGGCAGAATGCAGTGCAATATCATCAACAGCGGCGAGAGCATCGACCCGGAGCGCATCAAATATATTTTCGACCGCTTTTACAAGGGCGACACCTCGCGCAACCGCAATCCCTCCGGCTCCGGACTGGGGCTGTACATCGTGAAGACCGTGATAAACCGCCACGGCGGAGATATCGGCGCCAAAAGCGCGGACGGCGTGACCGAATTCTGCTTTAATATCCCCATGAACATGTAACAGGAGACGCAGCGATATGATGAACTACGATCAGGACGAGCGGTATTACAATCCTTTCCCCTACAAAAGCTATGAGGAGATCGTGGCGGAAAAGCGCCGCAAGACGCGGCGGCGCAGAACTCTGCTGCTTTTTGTGCTGCTTTTGACCGCTTTTATCGCCGCGACTCTCTACGTGGGCTTCCGCCTTTCTTCTTACCGCCAGCCCGAACGTGCGGACGGCAGCGCCTCCGGGCGCAGCGACTCCGCCGCAGACGCCTCGGCAGACCGCACCGATGCAAGCTTTTCCCTGCCGGTGGCGGAAGACGGCTCCGAAAGAGATACCGTCGTCATCGTCAGCGACGTTAGCGCGGTCGTCAAGGCAGCGCGCCGCTCTGTGGTCGGCGTCACCACCGAGAGCTATTCCAGCTTCAGCATATCCAGCTCCGGCAGCGGCATAATCGCCTCTGAGGACGGATATATCATCACCAACAATCACGTCATTTCCGGCGGCGAAAGCCTCTCCGTAACGCTTGACGACGGCACCAGCTATCCCGCCTATCTGATCGGCAGCGACGAAAGCACCGATCTGGCGGTGATAAAGATAGAGGCGACGGGGCTTCCCGCCGCGGAGTTCGGAGACTCTGATCTGGTCGAGGCAGGCCAGGCGGCTATTGCCATCGGCAACCCCACGGGACAGCTCCGCGGCACCGTCACCGCCGGGATAATCTCCGCCGTAAACCGCAACGTGGTGGTCAAAAACTCGTCGATGAACCTTATCCAGACCGACGCTGCGATAAACTCCGGCAACTCCGGCGGCCCGCTCTTAAATCAATACGGGCAGGTCATCGGCATCAATTCCGTCAAGGTCAGCGCCTCCGGCTATGAGGGGCTTGGCTTTGCCATACCGGTCAACACCGCCCGCCCGATAATCGAGCAGCTTATAAAGCAGGGCTATGTTTCCGGCAGGCCGCTCGTCGGTATCTACGGCAGGGATATCAGCCCCATGGCGGCGCTGATGTATTCATATCCGCAGGGCGTATACGTCGATTCCGTGTCGCCGGAGTCCTCCGCTGCGGCGGCGGGCGTCTCTCACGGCGATATCGTCGTTTCCGTGGACGGTACGCGCGTCGCCTCGCTTTCGGAGGCGTGCTCCGCACGCAACGAGTTTACCGCCGGTGACAGCGTGACGATCTCCGTTTATCGGCGCGGAAAGGTGTACGATATCGAGATCGAGCTGATGGAAGCGGGCAAAAGCACGGGGGACTATAATTTTTGAGATGGATATAACGAACGACTGCGTGCTGCGGGCGGCGCAGGTCACCGACAGGGACGATATTTTGAAGCTTTACCGCCTGGCAGCGGACTCGCCGATGACCGGCTGGGACGATAGCTATCCCGGCGACGCCTTCATCGACGATGATATCGCTTCCGGCTCCCTTTTTGTGCTGATGCACAATAATGCGCCTGTTGCCGCGATTACCATGAACGGCGGCGAGGGGCTGGAGCAGCCGGAGCTGTGGAGTCCGGCGCGGTACTGCGTTCCCGCTCGGCTGTGCGTCCGTCCGGACTTGCAGGGGCGCGGGCTCGGCAGATATATGATCACGCAGATGCTGGCATGGGCAAAGGAGCAGGACTTTGAGGCGGTGCGTCTGCTGTCGATGCCGGACAATGCGATAACCTGCCGCTTGTACGAGTCCATGGGCTTCCGCAACGTCGGCACGATACATCTGTATGAGCTGGATTTTTACGGTTTTGAAAAATTGTTTTGAAAAAAGTCTTTACTTTTTCGTTTTTCTTTAGTATAATAGCATTTGCTGGTCTGAGCTTTGCTCAGTCTGCACTGTGGGGGCGTAGCTCAGCTGGGAGAGCGTACGGTTCGCATCCGTAAGGTCGAGAGTTCGATCCTCTTCGTCTCCACCAAAGCAAGATAATCCGAACCTTAGACCGATTGGTCAAGGGTTCGGATTTCTTGTTTTCATCCGGGATATTGAGTTGTAGATTTAGAATAAATCAAATTATTATCGGGAGGAAACGACCATGAAAAACCTTATCAGCTGTGAGTTCAATATGGATACAGTCTGCGTGGAGCTCCGCTATTCTGACGGGAGCATCTGCTCCATAGACTGTATTGCCGTCGAAAACAAAGTGGCGGACAACCGATTTGAGCGATCGGAGCTGGACTATCTCATTTACAACGACCCGCTTGCCTATGCCGATTTGATCCTGAACGGCGACCCGGAGGCGTATCTGAATGCCGTTACGGAGTATAAGCCCTACGAAAACTGAATATGCAAAAGGGAGTGCGTCCGGCGCACTCCCTTCGCTATATTATAACGTCATTTGTCGTATTGTCTTGCGTCTTCAGCGTCTTTTTTCTCGCTCCATGCCGCCAGCTCCGCTTGCCCCTCGTCGCTTTCATAGTACGCCTGGATCATGGGCAGCAGGCAGCGGGCGATGCGTTCAATGGCATGGTCGGGGATCTCCATGCCACTGTTCTTTCGGCCGCTGAATTCAGACATCAGTTCGCTTCTTCTCCTTTCCGAGAACGGCTGCTCTCTTTTGAAATGAAAATGCAGGCATCGGTCAAGCAAAGCTTGTCGGTGTCTGCATGGTGTCTGATGTCTTGAATTGTGTT
>JAFTDT010000063.1 GCA_017453985.1 Clostridia bacterium | reverse complement strand
TTTTGCCAGCGGACCGGTAAGCCGGGTTCTGTCGTGTGCAGCCATCTGTCTGGGTCGTATGTCGCCATACGCCTCAAGCCACCCGTCTGGAGATTGGCCGAGCAAGCCGTAGCCCCCATGTCGGTGTTGCTTCGGATAGAGTTTACAGGACGCCGCAGTTACCGGCGGCGCCGGTGGGCTCTTACCCCGCCTTTCCACCCTTACCGGAACTTGTCCGGCGGTATATCTCTGTTGCACTTGTCCGGAGGTCGCCCTCGGCTGACGTTATCAGCTATCCCGCTCTGTGAAGCCCGGACTTTCCTCCCGCGGCGTGCCGCGAGCGGCTGCATGGTCCGCTGGCACTTTATTATATTACCCCGCGGGCATTTTTGTCAATCTTTCCCGCACGCCTTTGTTGACTTCCTTCTCTCATTGTAATAAAATAAGGATATTATAAAATTAGGGAGTTTTTCTATGCTGAAACAATATCTTGACAGCCTGCGCGGGCGGCGTGTCGCCGTCCTCGGCATCGGCGTGTCCAATACTCCTCTGATAGAGCTGCTGGCGAGCGAGGGCATATCCGTCACCGCCTGCGACAAAAAGGAGCGCGAGCAGCTCGGCAGGCAGGCGGAGCAGCTTGAGCGCCTCGGCGTGAAGCTGCGCCTCGGCAGCGGCTATCTCGACGGGCTGAGCGCAGATATCATCTTCCGCACGCCCGGTCTGCGCCCCGACATACCCGCGCTGGAGAGGGCGCGTGCCGCCGGTGCGGAGATCACCAGCGAGATGGAGAAGTTCTTCGACCTCTGCCCCTGTCCGATAGTCGCCGTGACCGGCTCTGACGGCAAGACCACGACCACATCCATGATCGCGGAGATGCTGCGCGCCGCCGGCCGCCGCACCTGGCTCGGCGGCAATATCGGCAATCCGCTTTTATGCAGTCTGCCGGAGATGACGCCGGAGGATATCTGCGTCGTGGAGCTGTCCTCCTTTCAGCTCATGACGATGCGCCGCGCGGCGGCGGTCGCCGTGGTGACCAATGTCTCCCCCAACCATCTTGACATACACCGCGATATGGACGAATACATTGCCGCCAAGCGCAATGTTTTCCTGGCGCAGCAGCCGGGTGACCGCGTGGTGCTGAATATGGACAACGAGATAACGCGCGGCTTTGCCGCGGACGCCGCCTCCCACGTGCGCTTTTTCTCCGCGCATTCCCGTCCGCAGGACGGCGTATATCTGGAGGACGGCGTGATATACGACAACGGCGAGCGCATCCTTGCCGCATCCGAGCTGCGCGTGCTCGGCGCGCACAACGCGGAGAACTTTATGGCTGCGTGCTGCGCTCTGCGCGAGCTCGTCCCGCGCGAAACGATGGCGGAGGTCGGACGCAGCTTCCCCGGCGTGGAGCACCGTCTGGAGTTCGTGCGCGAGCTTGGCGGCGTGAAATATTACAATGATTCCATCGGCACCAGTCCGAACCGCACCATGGCGGGGCTGAGCTGCTTTGACTCCCCGCTGGTGCTTATCGCCGGCGGCTATGACAAGCATATCCCCTTTGACGAGCTGGGCGAGGAGATCGCCAAAAAGGTACGGCTGCTGCTGCTCTGCGGCGCCACCGCCGACAAGATAGAGGCGGCGGTCGCCGCTGCGCCCTCATATGCCGCCGGCAAGCCGGAAATGCGCGTTTTCAGCGAGCTGAGCGAAGCCGTCCGGGCGGCGCGCGAGCTGGCAAGGGCAGGCGACACCGTGCTGTTCTCCCCCGCCTGTGCGTCGTTTGACCAGTTCCCCAATTTTTCAGCGCGCGGAAAGTTTTTTAAAGATCAGGTAAATAAATTAGTATAAGGAGCGTGTAAAAATTTGGAACTCAAGGACAAGATCAAGCGTCTGACCAACGCCTACGGCGTTTCCGGAGACGAGCGGCGTGAGATAAGTCCCATCGCCGCCGAGCTGATGAAGCCGTATGTGGACAAGGTCGAGATAGACGAGTTCGGCAACGTCATCGGCTACAAAAAATGCGGCGTCAAAAATGCGCCCAAGCTGCTGCTTGCCGCGCATATCGACCAGATCGGCTTCGTCATCACCGAGATCACCGACGAGGGCTTTCTCCGCTTTGCGCCCATCGGCGGCGTAGACAGCCGCATGCTGCTCGGCAGCGAGCTGACCGTGCTGACGCAGAAGGGACCCATCACCGGCGTGGTATCCTCGGTGCCGCCGCATCTGCAAAAGCCCGGCGACAGCTCGAAATCCGTAAAGATCCAGGATATGACGCTGGACATCGGCATGACCGGCGCACAGGCGCGGCGCGCCGTGCGGGTCGGCGATTATGCGGCGTTTGCCCACGACACCATCGACCTTTTGGGCGACAGGGTCTGCGGCAAGGCGATGGACGACCGTGCCTGCTTTGTCTGCGTGCTGCACGCACTGGAGCTGCTGAAGGACGCCCCGCTGGCGATGGATATCATCGCCGTCGGCACCACCAAGGAGGAGGTCGGCGCTCACGGCGCCGGCAGCGTCACCTATCGCTACCGTCCCGAATACGCCATCGCTATCGACGTCGGCCACGCGCGCACGCCGGACGTCAGCCCGGACCGCGTGCCCTGCGAGCTGGGCAAGGGACCGATGATCGCCATCGGCTCCAACAGCCGTCCCAATTTTGCCCGCAGGGTGATGGAGATAGCGCGCGCCAAGGAGATACCCTATCAGCTTGAGGTCTGCCCCAGCAGCACCGGCACCGACGCCATGAAGATGCAGATCGTGGAGTCCGGCTGCTGCACGCTGGTCATCTCTCTGCCGCTCAAGTACATGCACTCCCCCGTCGAGGTCCTCAGCATGAGCGACGTGAAGAACGTGGGCAGGCTGCTTGCCGAGCTGGCAAAATCCTTTGACGGGAGGTTGTAAGCCATGTTGAAGAATGTTCTCAAGGAGCTTTGCGCTCTGGACGGCGTCTCCGGATATGAGGACGACGTTCGCAAATACATAGAAGAAAAGGCGGCGAAATATGCCGACGAGATGACGGTGGACCCCATCGGCAATCTCATAATTTTCAAAAAGGGCAAGAAGCGCCCCAAGCGCCCCGTGATGATATGCGCGCATATGGACGAGGTGGGTTTTCTCGTTAACCGCATCACCGAGGACGGGCTTATCCGCGCCGCCGCTGTCGGCGGCATCGACCCGCGCGTGCTGATCGGACGCCGCCTCAAGGTCGGTCCCAAGAAGCTGCCCGGCATCATCTCGCTCAAGGCGATCCATCTCACCACCGCCGGCGAGCGCGAAAAGAGTCCCGCGCTCTCCGAGCTGTACGTCGATATCGGCGCGTCCTCCCGCGGGGAGGCAGAGGCGAAGGTCAGCCTCGGTGATCAGATCACCTTTGACAGCGAGCCGCTGGAGCTTGGCGACAAGTGCCTGAAGGCAAAGGCGATCGACGACCGTGTGGGCTGTGCCGTCATGCTGGAGATGCTGAAGGACGTGCCCGCCTACGACACATATTTTGTATTCGACACCAACGAGGAGATCGGCAGCCGCGGCGCGACTGTCGCGGCGCAGCGCATCGAACCGGGAGTCGCGCTCATCATCGAGGGCACCACCGCCTGCGATATGCCCGGCGTGCCCGGACATATGCAGTCCACCCGCCAGAGGCGCGGAGCCGCGTTTTCCATCGTGGACGGCGGCACCGTTTACAGCCGCACGCTGCGCGAAAAGGTCATCGCCGCCGCAGATAAGGCGGGCGTAAAATGGCAGTACCGCGAGAGCGCCAACGGCAGCACAGACTCCGGCGTGATCCATCTCGCCGGCAGCGGCGCGCTGACCGTGGGGCTTTCCGCTCCGGTGCGCTATATCCATTCTGCCTGCTGCATGGTGCATCTTCCCGATGTTGAGGAAGTGCTGAAGGCGGCAAAATTATTTATTAAGGAAGCAGGTGATTTGCGTGTTTGATATTCTTGAGCTGCAAAGAAAACTGACTGCCGCAGCCCTGCCCTCCGGCTTTGAGACGCCGCAGGCAAAGCTGTTGGCGGAGCTGGCTGCGCCATATGTCGACGAGGTGCATATCGACGCCCTCAACAATGTTATCTGCCATAAAAAGGGCAAGGGAAAGAAGCTGATGTTCGCCGCCCACCTCGACCCGATCGGCTTTATGGTCAATTATATCGACGAGAAGGGCTACCTCAGCTTTACCGCCATCGGCGGGCACAACCCCGCCTGCCTGATAAACACCCGCGTGGTCTTTGCAAGCGGCGCCGTCGGCGGCATCGCGCTGAAGCCCGACCCTGACCACCCGAACAGAAACTCCTCCGCCATCCGCATGACCGATCTCTATATCGACATCGGCGCCAAGGATAAGAAGGAGGCGGAGCGCCTCGCGCCCATCGGCAGCGTGGCGAAGTTCTGCACTGTCCCGCAGGAGATAGGCGGCGGCAACATCATGGGACCCTACGCGGACGACCTCATCGCCTGCGTCGCCCAGCTTCTCGCGCTGGAGGAGCTGAAGGGCGAAAAATGCGAAAACGACCTCTATTTCGTCTTTACCGGACAGGAGGAGACTGGCTGCAAGGGCGCGAAGGTCGCCGCCGAGGCGATACGCCCATATTTCGGCGTCGCCTGCGACGTGACCGCCACCGGCGACACCCCCGCGGACAAGAAGGTACCCATGGCGGTCGCGCTGGGCAAGGGACCCACCATCAAGATAAAGGACGGCGGCGCGATATCCAGCCCCTATGCCAACGAGGTGCTGCGCAAGGTCGCCAAAAAGGCGGGGATAAAATATCAGGACGAGGTGCTGCTGTACGGCGGCACCGACGCCGGAGCCATGCTCCTTTCGGGCGTCGGCGCCTATTCCACCTGTGTCAGCATACCCTGCCGCAATATCCATTCGCCGGTAGAAATAGTGAATAAAAACGACGTGCTCGAAGCTGCCCGGCTCCTTGCCGCGGCGGCACGCAGCGCACTGTAAGGAGGCGCCGCCATGTTTGAAGTATATGATACTCTGAAAAGGCTCGTCGAGATAGCGCAGCCCTCCGGCTTTGAGCAGCCGCAGGCAAAGCTGCTGGCGGAGCTGGCGGCTCCCTACGTCGACGAGGTGTACACCGACACGCTCGGCAACGTGATATGCCATAAAAAGGGTCCCGGCAAGAAGATAATGGTGCCCGCGCACATGGATGTGATTGGCTTTATCGTCATTCACATCGACGACGAGGGCTTCCTCCGCTTTGCCCCGCTGGGCGGGCATTCGCCTGTCAACCTCATCAACACGCCGGTGATATTTGAAAACGGCGTCCGCGGCTGCATCTGTCCGGACTGCACGGCTGATCTGAACACGCCCTATTTGGGCGGTCTGCGGATAGACTCGCTCTATATCGACATCGGCGCCGCGGACAAGGCGGAGGCGGAGCGCATGGTCAAGCCCGGCATGGCTGCACGCTTTGACTTCCCCTGCGAAAAGGCGGCGGGCGGCAATATCATCACCCCCTACGCGGACGACCTCATCGCCTGCGTCACTCTGCTGATGGCGATGGAGCGGGCGAAAAAGACCAAAAACGATATGTACTATGTCTTTACCGTGCAGGAGGAGCGCGGACTGCGCGGCGCCAGAGTCGCGGCGCGGCACATCGCGCCCGACGTGGGCATCGCCGTGGATGTGGGCGTCTGCTCTGATCTGCCGGGCGAGAACAAGGGTACCAGCAAGACCCACGCCGGCGGCGGCGCGCTGATATGCGTCAAAAACGGCGGCTATATCAGCAATCTGCCGGTGCGCGACCGCATCAGGGAGCTGGCAGACGCGCACAAGATACCCTGGCAGGACGAGATAATGAGCGCCGGCAGCACCGACAGCGCCGCCATACAGACCAGCCGCGGCGGCGTGCAGGTCGGCGGGGTGAGCGTACCCAACCGCTATGCCCACAGCCCCAACTCCGTGTTCAATATAGAGGACGCGGAAAACGTGGCGAAGCTCATCACCGTCATCGCAGAAACGGAGTTTTGAGCATGAACGATATCTCACCTCGGCTGCTCAGTCTGGCAGCCAAGGCTGAGGCAAAAGCAAAGGCAAGGTTCGACGATATAGACCGGACTGCGCAGGTCAACACCGAAAAGGTGTTGACCTCTTTTGCCCGCCACAAGGTAAGCGAAGCATGCTTTGCCGGCACGACCGGCTACGGATATGACGACGTGGGGCGCGACCGGCTGGAGGAAATTTTCGCCGACGTATTCGGCTGCGAGCGGGCGCTGGTGCGCTCCGGCTTTGTTAACGGCACCCACGCCATCGCCTGCGCGATGTTCGCCTGTCTGCGTTCGGGGCAGACGCTGCTTTCGCTGACCGGCAATGTGTATGATACACTGCAAACCGTCACCGGACAGCGCGGCGCCGCCCGAGGCACCCTTGCCGACTACGGCATCGGCTTCCGCATGGCGGAGCTGTGCGGCGGCGCGCCGGATATGGGCGCAATAGAGCGCATGGCAGCCGCGCCGGATGTCGCCGCTGTGTTCATTCAGCGTTCTCGCGGGTACGGACAGCGGCGGACGCTGTCCTGCGCCGAGATCGGAGAAATGTGCGCTCTTGTGCGGCAGGTAAACCCCGACGCCGCCATCATCGTGGACAACTGCTACGGCGAGTTTTGCGAAACGCTGGAGCCGACGCAGGTCGGCGCCGACCTCATCTGCGGCTCGCTGATAAAAAATCCCGGCGGCGGGCTGGCGCCTGCGGGCGGCTACGTCGCCGGATGCGCCGAGCTTGTGGAGCGCGCGGCTGCGCGGCTCACCGTGCCGGGCATCGGCGGCGAATGCGGCGCCTCGCTCGGCATAAACCGTCTGCTGTATCAGGGCTTTTTCATGGCTCCGCATACCGTAGCGCAGGCACTCAAGACAGCGGTGTTCGCCGCCGCACTGCTGGAGGAGCTGGGCTTTGACGTGTCTCCGTCCTCGGAGGAGGCGCGCTGCGACATCATCCAGACGATAAACTTCGGTGCGCCGGAGCCGCTGCTCGCCTTTTGCCGCGGCATACAGCGCGGCGCGCCGGTGGACAGCTACGTTACGCCGGAGCCGTGGGACATGCCGGGCTATGACTGTCCGGTGGTCATGGCGGCAGGCGCCTTTATCCAAGGCTCCTCCATCGAGCTGAGCTGCGACGCGCCCATGCGCCCGCCCTACACCGCCTTTATGCAGGGAGGTCTGACCTACGAGTCCGGCAAGTTGGGTGTGCTGCGCGGCTGCGCCGAGATAGAGGCGCTGGGCGGCGCGAAAGCGGAGATGTGACCATGGTTATACTCGGTATCGACCCCGGCTACGCCACCGTCGGCTACGGCGCGATAGAGTACGTGCGCGGCAAGGCGCGCATGCTCACCTACGGCGTCATCACGACTCAGCCGGGCAGACATATATCCCTGCGGCTGGCGGAGATATTCCGCGACATGCGCACGCTGCTGGATCAGGTGCGTCCGGACGCTGTGAGCATCGAGGAGCTTTTCTTCAATACCAATATCACCACCGGCATACAGGTCGCGCAGGCACGCGGCGTCATACTGCTCGCCTGCGCGGAGCGCGGCATAACCCCCTTTGAGTACACTCCCCTGCAGGTCAAGCAGGCGGTCGTCGGCTACGGACGCGCGGAAAAAAAGCAGGTCATGGAGATGACCCGCACGCTGCTCGGTCTGGAGCAGATACCCCGCCCCGACGACGCCGCCGACGCGCTCGCTGTCGCCATCTGCCACGCGCATACCGGCGGCAGTCCGCTCAGTCGGCTCTGAGGGCGGAACAAAATCCGTCTGCGGACAGTCTTACCCGCATGGAGGTACCTGCATATGAAAAAACTGCTTGCGCTGCTTGCCGCGGCGCTTATCGCGCTCTCTGCCTGCTCCGCGCCCCAGCCTGCGGACGGCGATGAGCCTGCTCCCGCTCCCGCAGACCCCGCCGTGACCGGAGCTGTACCGAACGGCGGCGAGGATACTTCGCCGGAAGCTCAGAGCGATGAGCAGACGCCGGAGACCATCGATGACAGCGACGTTTCCGGCGAACGCATTTCCTTTCACAATTCGGAATATTATACCCGCGACGCGGTGATCGCACGCGGAGAATATACCGCCGGCAGCTTTACCGCCTCGGAGCAATGGGCGATGAGCTATGCCATGGACGCCTATCCCGGATATTTCGTGACCTCATGCCGCTTTGTCAGCGGCTTTGTCGCTCCGGACGGGCTGTTTGATGCGGGGCTTGGCGGCGGCTTTGCCACCTGGCGCCTCTCTCTCGCTGAGGAGGGCGGCGAGTCCTTTGACTTCGACGTGCAGACGGCGTTTTTCGAGGAGGGCATGAAGATATATCTCTCCGGCATCCTTTGCGGCAAGGATATCTTCGCCTCCCGTCCGGCGGCATATGCCTATCTGCGGCAGGACAGCCGCTTTGCCGCCCGCATGAAGCAATTTCCCACAGTCGCCGTGCCCGCAGACATGATATCGCTCGACGCGGCGGCGCTGCTGGGACTGGAGCACTATGCGGAGATCGCGATGCTGGACGGCACGCATGCGGCGGCGCTGGAGGTGCTGGATTACGGCTATGGCGAGAACGCCGCGCCTGCCTTTCGCCTCTATATTTTCGACTGCGTATCCGGCGAGATATCCGCCGAAAAGGAATACGGAGATATGTATTATCAAAGCCTGTCCGCAGCGGACGGCGCCGCCGTGCTGCGCTTTTCCGGCGAGGACGGCGGCGATATCGAGATCACCGTCAGCGCAGACGGCGCAGAGCAGCGGCGGACGCTGAGCGGCGAACGCGAATATGCGCTGTCGGAGGGGCGGAATATCCTTGAGCGCGGCGGCAGCCTTTACCTTTCCGACCGGCAGAGCGGCGAGCTGACCCTGCTGCTGAAGGGCGTGCAAAGCGACGGCGAGGATGGCGAGGCATGCCGCTTTTATGCCCGGCTGGACGACGCCCGCTTTGTTTACTATATCCAAGGCTGGGAGTGGAGCTGCGGCACCGGCGTCTATGACACGGCAAGCGGCAAAAGCTTTCTCATCGCCGTGGACGCCGCAGACTTTTTCGGCAGATATCCCGTCAAGCTCGCCGGCACGCTGCTCTTTACCGACACGGGCGGCTACGACGCCTCCGAGCTTGCCGTGACCGATCTCGAAACCATGCAGACCCGTCCGCTGGGACTGAAAAACATCGGTCAGGAGGGCTTTCACTGCGCCGTATCCGACGACGGCGGCTCTGTTGCCGTATATTGCGAGACAGGCGGCATAGGGCGGCTGGAGATTTATTCCGCAGACAGCTCTGCGCTGCTCAAAAGCTGGAGCTTTGACCTGCGCGCGGCGTATTTTCAGGCGCTCTCCTTCGCCGGCGGGCGCGCCGCGCTGGTGCTTCACCGTTACGATACCGACAGCGAATGGATATATTTTCTGTAAAAGGCTGCGCCTTGCGGCGCAAAAGCAAAAGGGCGCATATGCGCCCTTTTCAAACCTTTTCACCCGTTGTACATGCCGTTTTGCGCCATGTACTGATAGATCTGCTCGCCGTGCTGCTGCTCTTCCTTCTGGATATGGTTCAGCGCGTCGCGCATCTCCGTGGTCTTGAACTCGAAAATGCACGTGTCATAGAGCGACGAAACGTGCTTTTCGTTTGAAAGCGCGTCCTGACAGAGATAGGAGTCCGCCTGCTTCTGCTCGGCGCTGCCGCTGTATCCGCCGCCGCTCTGCCACGACTGCGAGGAGGACGAGGAAGAGGAGGAGGATTGTCCGCCGCCCTGCGACGCCGTCATCGACGGGACCGTGCCGCCGATCATCTGATTGAGCGTGTCCAGATGCCCGCGCTCTACCCTGCTCAAGTCGGTGAACAGATTTTTCAGGCAGCCGTCATGCGCCTCCTGCGAATACTTGTCGTACTTCTCGATGCACAGCTCCTCGTGCGTCTTCAGCTCCTGCAGGAGCATGCTTTCCTTTTGACTCAAAGTCATATTCAAATCACCTCGCTCGTATTCTGCCCGTTTTGGAAAAATTTATGCAAAACCGATTTATTTTTTTGCCGTTTGTGCTAAAATGATATATATAGTACATGTGGGGAGGGCGCGGCATGAGCAGGTATCCCATCATTCTGCTGGATGCGGACAATACGCTCTTTGACTTCTCGCGTTCCGAGGAGCATTCTCTGCGCGCGGCGCTGGCGCATTTTTCACTGCCCTATGACGACGGACTGATGCAGCGTTACCGCGAGGCAAACCGCCTCTGGTGGCAGCGCTTTGAGCGCGGCGAGACTGCGAAGGCGGCGCTGCGCGTGGGACGCTGGGCGGATACGCTGGCGGGCTTGCCCGCGCTGCCCGACCTCGAGGCGCTGAACGTCTTTTACATGCAGCGCCTGTCCGAATGCAGCTTTCTCATCCCCGGCGCGGAGGCGCTGTGCCGCAAGCTGCGGGACAAGCACCGGCTGTTTGTGGTGACCAACGGCTCCGCCGCAATTCAGCGCAGCCGCATTGCGGCGTCTCCGCTGGCGGAGCTTATCGACGGGCTGTTCATCTCCGACGAGCTGGGCTGGCAGAAGCCGCAGCCGGAGCTGTTTGAGAAGATATTCGCCGCCATCGGCGGACCGCCGCGCTCGCAGGTCATCATCTTCGGCGACAGCCTGACAAGCGACGTGCAGGGCGGCATCAACGCCGGCATCGACGCCTGCTGGTACAATCCCTGCGGCGAAACGCCGGACAGACCCTGCACATATATTGTAAAAAGCTTTGACGAATTCTATGATATAGTGAGGTGACGGAGATGGAAAATATCGAAAAGCTGCGCGGTTTGATAGCGCAGACCGACAATATCGTGTTTTTCGGCGGCGCGGGCGTCAGCACCGAGTCGAGCATACCCGATTTCCGCAGTGCTGACGGGCTGTATAACCAGCAGTTCCCCTACCCTCCGGAGGTGATGCTCAGTCACAGCTTTTTCCGTGCCAACACCGCCGAATTCTTTGACTTTTACCGCAAAAAGATGATATTTCCGCACGCCAAGCCCAACGCGGCGCATCTGGCGCTGGCGGCGCTGGAGCGCGCCGGCAGGCTCCGCGGCGTGATAACGCAGAACATCGACGGGCTGCACCAGCTTGCGGGCAGCAAAAACGTACTGGAGCTGCACGGCTCTGTGCTGCGCAACTACTGCACGAGCTGCCGCCGCGCCCATCCGCTCTCCGCCGTGACAGACTGCGAGGGCGTGCCGCGCTGCGCCTGCGGCGGCGTGATAAAGCCGGACGTGGTGCTCTATGAGGAGCCGCTGGAGCACGGCGTGATGGAGCGGGCGGTCGCTCTGCTGCGCGCGGCGGAGCTGCTTATCGTCGGCGGCACCTCGCTCGTGGTATACCCCGCCGCCGGACTGATAGATTACTTCGGCGGCAGGGACATCGTGCTGATAAACCGCGACGAAACGCCCTACGACTCCCGCGCCTCGCTGGTCATTCACGACAGCGTCGGCAAGGTGCTGTCCGGCGCCTGCGCGGAATATATGTAAGGAGGCTCATCCATGAAATCACGCGAAAATGTCTCCGCGGCAGAGCGGGACCGTCTCATCATCCGCACGAGCGTCGTCGGCATCGCGGTCAACGTCCTTCTCGCCGCCTTCAAGGCGGCGGTGGGACTGCTCGCCAACTCTATCGCCGTCGTGCTCGACGCGGTGAACAACCTCTCCGACGCGCTCTCCTCGGTGATAACCATCATCGGCACGAGGCTGGCGGGCAGACCGCCGGACAAGAAGCATCCGCTGGGGCACGGCAGGGCGGACTATCTCAGCGCCCTTATCGTCGCCGCCATCGTGCTGTATGCCGGCGTGACCTCGCTGATCGAGTCGGTGAAGAAAATAATCCATCCTGAGGAGGCAAGCTATACCACCCTCTCCCTCGTCATCATTGCCGCCGCCGTGCTTGTCAAGCTGCTGCTGGGACGGTATGTGCGGGCGCAGGGCAGGCGCGCAGGCTCCGCTTCGCTGGTCGCCTCCGGCTCCGACGCGCTGTTTGACGCCGTGCTGTCCGCCTCCGTGCTGGCGTCCGCGGCGGTTTTCCTGCTCACGGAGCTGTCTCTGGAGGCTTATGTCGGCGCGCTGATATCCCTCTTTATCATCAAATCCGGCATCGAGATGATAACGGACACGCTGGACGACATACTCGGCAGACGCGCCGACCCGGAGCTTACGCGGCGGATAAAGGCGATATTGACCGAAGAAGCGGACGTGCGCGGCGCCTATGATCTCATTCTGAACAATTACGGTCCCGACAAAAACTACGCCTCCGTCCATCTGGAACTGCCCGACACGATGACGGTGGAGCAGGTAGACCGCCTCACCCGCCACGCGCAGGCGAAGGTATACCGCGAGACCGGCGTTATCCTCACCGGCGTCGGCGTGTATTCCTACAATACCGGCTCGGACGAGGCGGCGCAGATACGCAACCGCGTGATGGAGCAGGTGCTGTCGCACGACTGGGCGCTGCAGCTCCACGGCTTTTATCTCGACACCGAGGCAAAGGACATGCGCTTTGACGTGGTGATGAGCTTTGACGCCGACCCCGCCGAGGGGCTGGATACTATCAGCCGCGAGCTGCGGGAGCTTTATCCGGACTATAATATCACCGTCGCGCCCGATGTGGATATATCGGACTGAAACGGCAAATACAAAAACAAATAGTCTTCCGTAGTGAGGCGCTTCACAAAAAAGCGCCTCACTATTTTTGGGGAATAAGTCTTGACAAAACCGAATAGAGCTATTATAATTATTGTTATATAACATATGTTATTGCAGAGGAGGAGTATAATATGCCGCCAAAAAGCAAGGTCACACGAGATATGATTGTGAATGCGGCGGTTGAAATCGCCCGTGAAGCCGGCGCGGAAGCAATCAACGCAAGAGCGGTTGCACAAAAGCTAAATTGCTCCACACAGCCGGTCATGTATCATTTTGCAACGATGGATGAGCTGAAAAGAGCCGCCTATTCGCGCACGGATGATTTCCACACGGAATATCTGATGAATTGCTCCGGCTGCAAAAACCCGCTTTTGGAAATCGGTTTGAATTATATCCGCTTTGCGATAGCAGAGCCGTGCCTTTTCCGATTTCTGTTCCAGTCCGGATATGCGGAGGAGAACAGCCTGCCGGAGATGATTGACTCGGAAAATCTGACGCCGCTTCTCTCCGCCATGCAGGAGTGGCTGGGAATGGATATGGATAATATCAAAGACGTGTTTTTGACTGTCGCTCTGTTTACACACGGATATGCGAGCATCATCGCCAACAATACTCTGGAATTTGACGAGGCGCTTGTTGCCGCCCATCTGGAGCGTGCGCTCAAGGGCGCGGTCATTGCTGTCAGCCAGGAGGAAAACAATGAAGAAGTTTTATGAAAAAAGCGAGATTCTGTTTGCAATCTTTTGGATAGTTGTCTACACAGTTTCCATGGCAAACGTGCCGAATATTGAGGATGGTCCCTATGCGATGCTCGTTCTGGCGGCGATTTCTTTGCTCATGTTCCTGTTCGTTTGGAAAAACGGGCTGATGGAGAAATACGGTCTGTCCGGATGGGCAAAAAACAACCGTGCCATGCTGTGGTTCATCCCCCTGTGGCTCATTGCAAGCTGCAACCTCTGGAGCGGCGTTGCGCCGAAATACCCGATGCCGAGGATGGTCTTTGCCGCCGTATCCATGGCTCTGGTAGGCTTTGCGGAGGAATTGATTTTCCGAGGCTTCCTTTTTAAGGCAATGCTGAAGGACGGCAGCGTCAAAACAGCTGTCGTTGTTTCCTCCGTCACCTTTGGATTGGGACATATTCTGAACTTCCTTATCGGGCGGCAGGGGCTCGTCGAAACGCTCGTGCAGGCAGCATTCGCCGTCGCTTTCGGCTTCGTGGTCACGATGGTCTTCTTCAAAAGCGGCAGTCTGCTTCCTTGCATTCTGACGCACAGCTTAACGGACGTATTCTCTGTGTTTGCGCCGGAAGATGCGCCATCTATGCTGAATTGGATCGCCCATGCCGTTGTGTTCATCACGGCGCTCTCCTATTGCCTGTATCTGCTGAAGCGCGTGGAAACGCCTCCCATTAACAGACTCGACAGGCAAAAAGAAAATCCGCCGTGTCCGCGGCAATAACGAGCATCGAACTTTGCCCCAGAAAATTCAAAGCGAACGACAAAACCGGCGCGACCGCAAGGGTCGCGCCGGTTTCCTGTTGTTTTCAGCAGGCTATTGTCTGCCTCAAAGTACTGCCGCTTTATTCAAACAGTCCCATCGGGTCGATATATTCTCCGGCGCAGGTGACCTCAACGTGGATATGCGGCGCCTGCGCGCTCTCCGCCAGCACGGTGTTTCCCGCCTTGCCGACGGCGTCGCCCGCCTTCAGCTCCATGCCGACCTTCATGGTCGAGTTGACCGCCAGCCCGCAGTAGGTGCTGACGAGCTGATCTCCGTGCGTCACGGCGACGCAGTTGCCCAGCATTCCGTCCGTATACACGCCCGTCACGCGCCCGTCCGCAATCACCAGCACCTCCTCGCCGTCCTCACAGGCAAGGTCTGTTCCGCGGTGCGTGCGCCAATCGCCCATCGTTTCGTCAAAGGTCAGCTCGTCGCCGGAATATCCGCGCAGCACCTCGCCCTTGACCGGCCGCACGTACTGCGTCTGCTCCACCTTTACAGGATTGCTGACCTCTATCGCCTCGGGCGGCGCCTCGCCCTCCGGCTCCGCTTCGCCGCCGGAGGGCTTTGCCGGCTCGTCCGGCAGCGGCTCCGGCTGGTGATTTTTACCCTGCGGCGTGATTTCCGTCGGCGTCATGTCCTTTTCAGACTCCTCTTTGCCGCCGCTCGCCCGCCAATAATCCTCACCCGGCATAAACTCCGTGTCAAAGAGACTTGTGTCCGGCTCTGTGACCGGTTCTGCGCCGGTAAAAAACAGTACATAACCCGATACGCCTATCGCCAGTACGCAAAGGCCAAGGATTATGTAAAATCCTTTGTCCTCCGCAAATTTGACTATATTTTCCGTTATACGCTTTCTGCTCATAAATGCACCTCCGGCAGTATTATCTCCCGCAGGCGCTTTGTTTATTCAGCGGCAAGCTATTTTCATGTTTTCAGCATCAGCTCGACGCCGGTGAAATAATGCCGGATTATCTCGTCAAAGGTCTTGCCCTCCAGTGCCAGCTCGCGCGCACCGTACTGGCTCATGCCCACGCAGTGCCCATAGCCGGTGGTGGTGAATATCAGTTCCTCCTCCGTCGGCGACACTCTGAAATTGGTGGAGTTCAGTCCGGCGATCTCGCGCACAAAGCTGCCCTTCACCCGTACGCCGCCCACAAGCACATCGATCACGCCGCCCGCCTCCGAGCGATGGGAGTCCTTGAACCATTCCGAGGCGGGTATGTCCAGCACTGCCTGCGGATATTTTTCCAGCACCCTCTCGGCAAAATCCGCCTGCTTGACCCGCACCTCGGCGGAATAATTCGGCGACGCCTCTCCGCCCGGACTCTCCACGCTCGTGAGATACGGCAGCTCCGCGCCCCACACGTCCTCGGCGGATTCGGTGAGCGATCCCGACGCCGCGTGGAATACCGCCGCGATCGGCTCGCCCTCGCAGATCGCCACCAGCCCGTCCGTCGCCTCCACCGCGCTCCTCACTCTCGCCTCATAATAATCGGCGTCTGCACCCCATTTTTCCTCCCGCGCCGCCGCGATATCACAGAACGCCTTGCAGTGATGATAGTCATCGCACATCTGCGCGCCGTTGTGCTCCGGCGGTATCTCCGCGCCGTTATCATACAGCATGAGCTTATACAGCGTATACGTCCGCGCCGCCAGCGCCTGCGCCTTAAGCGCCTCCTCGGGAAAGTTCGCCGGCATCTCCGCCGCCAGCACGCCGCTGAGGTAATCATACAGGCTCAGCTCCACGGTATCCCCGCCGCGGCAAAGCGTTATGCACGTCCTGCGGTCATAGCTGCGCCGCCGCATCTCGCTCTCCGCCGGCTGCGGCTCCTCCTCCCGCTCCGTTTCGCTGACGGCGTCCGCCCCTGCCGAGGCGGGCTGCGGCGGCATTTCCGGCTCGAGACTGAGCGTTGCCAGCGGCAGCGCGCAGACGCTCAGCATGAGCACCGTGACAAGCATCAATAATTTCTTCATATTTTTCATTCCTTTTTTCAGCTTTTCATGATAGAATATATTTATTCTTGCAAAAAAAGATTTATGAACAGGTGAGCTCTATGAAAAACAGAACCGTACTCAATGCCTCCGCACTGCTTCTGGCAGTTGCTCTTGCCCTCCCGTCCGCGCTGATCCGCCGGGCGCTGTCAAAGGGCAGCGCGCTTTTGGAGCAGCCCGCCGGAGATTTTATCCCGCTGTATATCGCTGTCGGAGTTGCCGTGCTGCTGCTCTGCGCCGTCTCCGCGCTGATCCTGCGCAGGGAGCAGACGCTGCCGGAGGAGGCGGAGGAAGCTCCTCTGCCCGGCTGGTACAAGGCTGCCCGTGCGCTTGCCGCGCTGGCATTTCTCGCCGCGGCGTATTTCACACTTACCGGCACGACCGACGTCAGCCGCGCCGTAATGCTTGTGCAGACGGTGTTTTTGGCAGTATGCGGCGCCGCCGTGCTGGGCGCTGCGGGTGGGCGCAGCGCGGAGCAGACTCGCTTTGCCGGGCTGTTCCCGCTGTACTATATATGCTTTTTCCTGCTTATTTTTTACCGCGGCAACGCCAACAATCCCACGCTGCACAGCTTTGCTCTGGAGATAATCACCCTGCTTTCCGTGATGCTGGCGACTTATCTCACGGTCGGCATGCGCTTTGAGCGGCACAAACCCTTTGTGCGCGTGTTTTTCGTGCTGCTGAGTCTCTATTTCGCGGCGTTCGAGCTGCTGTCCTTTGCGCTTGTTCACGACTCGCTTGTTGTCATACCCAGCGTGTCCGCCGGCATGATGCTGACGCTTGCCGCGCTGTTTATGCTGCTGGCGGCGGATTTTGTCCGCGTGCCGCGCACGCCCGCCGCGGAGTCTGCCGCCGAGGAGGAAAGCGCCGCCGAAGACGGCGAGACGGAAGGCGATGCTTAAAAGAATACTGCGCCCCGTAAAGCGTTATTTCCGGCACACCGACGCGCTGATGCTGTTTCTGATCGTATGCATATGCGCGTTTTCGCTCGTGCTTACTTTCAGCACCACGCGCTCTTACGGCAGCAACAAATATATCGTCATACAGGCGGGCGCCATGCTGATCGGCTTTGTAGGCTATATCATCGCCTCGCTGCTGGATCTGGAACGCTTTCCGCGGCTGTGGATACTGCTTTTCGTATTCAACATACTTTTTCAGGTCTCGCTGCGCTTTTTCGGTGTGGCGGGCGATACCGGCAACCGCAGCTGGATACGCTTCGGGCCGATCGGCGTGCAGCCCGGAGAGATCGGCAAGATCATCTTCATCTATACCATGGCGTGCCACATTTCCCTGCTCCGCGACCGGCTGAATTCCGTGTTTTCCGTGGCGCAGCTTTTGCTGCATACGCTTGTCACCACCGGCGCGGTGTACTTTTTTTCCAAGGACCTCGGCGTGACGATAATGTATCCGCTGATATTCGTGATCATGTTCTTTGCCGGCGGCGTTTCCCTGCTGTGGCTGGGCGGACTGACCGCTGCCGGCGGCGCCGCGCTGCCGCTGCTGTGGTCAAAGATGAGTGAAAACCAGCGATTTCGCATACTCGTCGTATTCGAGCCGGAGCTTTCCTCCCGCTTTGCCTGGCATGCCCAGCAAAGCATGCAGGCGCTGCGCGGGGGCGGACTTTTCGGGCAGGGGCTGCTCCGCGGCGCAAAGGTACAGAGCAGCACGCTTTACGGCAAGCATACCGACTTTATTTTCTCCTCCTGCGGCGAGGAGCTGGGCTTTGTCGGCTGTGCGCTGCTGCTGCTTTTGCTCGCCGCGCTCGTCATGCGCGTTCTGCACATCTCCGGCAAGTCGGCAGGGACCTTCGACCGCCTCATGTGTGCCGGCGTCGGCGGCATGATGACGGTGCAGATACTTATCAATATCGGCATGTGCGCCGGAGTGATGCCCGTGATCGGACTGACGCTCCCGCTCGTGAGCTATGGCGGCTCCTCCATCGTGACCACGCTGACCGCGCTGGGCTTTGTCTGCGGCGCCGCCATGCGTCAAAAGCCAAGCTGGCTGCGAAACTGAGCCGAAAGCTTGAAAACACCGCTTGATAAAGGAGACTTCATGAAAAAAGCAAATAAGAAAATATACGTAAAAATCAATGCAACAGACAGCAGCGTTGTATTTTCAGGCATAACCTTTGCAGAGTTTGAGAAATACTTAATCAAGCCGATGGATAACATAATGAGCCTTTCCGGTGGAAGCAGTTGTATTTCTTGGCAAACAGAGTTTGAAAGAAGATTGGAATTGTTTGAGGGACGCGAGCTTGTAAAATCGCTTACGCGCGAAAATCTCTATGCATTAGGTGATTTTTGCTTTGTCGATTACGGCAAGCCGTCAGCGCCTCAAGAATTGAGCGAGCAGCAGATTGCCGAGCTGCTGTACTTGGGGCACATGATAAAGCCGCTGCACAGCCCGTTTTTTGAGCCGCTGGAAAATCGGTTTGCATATTTGGCGCATGACGACGGCTGGTATTGCAAGCTTTATTGCCGTGACGTCAGCGAGTTTTTACCTGTGTTATGCAGAAAAATAGCGGCGGGTAAAAAAACTCCGTTTTCCGCCGACGCACAGCAGGGACTGCGGCAAATCGCGGAAAACGGGCTGCTGATCGACCTTAAGGAGGATAGCGGCCCCATGGTAAAGGTCTATACCGTCGGAGAATACGAAAATATGGATGATGTTTTGAATGATTGGGAGAACATCAAAGCCAATGCGGAAAAAACAAATATGCTGACTCTTTGCGGCAGAAAATGGACTTTGGATTAGAATAACAGCAAGCGGCAGCAGCCCATGGGCTGCTGCCTCTTATGCTTTATTCTTACTTGCTTATATACTTCAGCGGATTTACGGTCTTGCCGTTATAGCGTATCTCAAAATGGCAGTGCGGTCCGGTGCTGCGACCGGTGCTGCCCACCTTGGCGATAGTCTCGCCCTTTGCCACCTTCTGCCCTTTCTTCACCAGCAGCGAGCTGCAATGCGCGTAATAGGTCGTATATCCGTTGCCGTGGTCGATTATCACCAGCTTGCCGTAATTTCCCTTGGTTCCGGCAAAGCTCACCGTGCCGCCGTCCGAAGCCCAGATAGCCGTGCCCTTGCTGCCCGCAAAGTCAACGCCGGTATGAAAATCTCCCATGCTGCGACGGTAGCCGTAGCCGGAGGAGTACACGCCGTTTGTCGGCTTGATAAACTTGCCCGTCGCCGCCTTTTTCGGAAGCTGCTTGGTGCCGACGACGCGCACCTGCGACACCGGCTCGCGCAGCACCTCGTACACGTCCACCGTGCGCCGTGTCTCGCGCCCGTCCACATATTCCACGTCAGCCTCCACGTATGCCTCGCCCTTGACGCCCTTGACGCGCACGCGGCTCTCGTTGGTGTACATGCCGCTGTCATATTCCGTCACCGTCTCAAAGGCGATCTCCTCATTATAGCATTCGTGTATCGTCTGCTTGACCGAAAGCACCGGCACCGCCGCAGAGACCTTCAGCTCGTCTCCGATGTTTATCTTGTCGGCGTCCAGACTGGGGTTAAGCTCCTCCAGCTCCTTCACGGACACGCCGTATGCCTTTGCTATGGCGCTGACCGTATCTCCCGCCGTCACCGTATATATCATCGTTTCCTCATGATTGCCGGATATCGCGCCGACCATATCGCGCAGGGACACGATATCCGCCGTTCCGGCGCGCTCCACAACGCCGACCTCCTGCACAAAATCCGTCTTGACATCGTGATTTTCCACCCGCGACGCCTTGAGCCGGCGGAGCATCATCTCCAGCACCGCACGGCTGGAGCCGGAGCCGATCGCCTTGCCGTCCACGACCAGCACATAGCTCGATCCCTGCTCGCTAACCGAGGAGAACAGCATCTCCCGCACGGCGTCGCCGTTGATCATATTGTCCTTTTCCATATATTTGAGCGAATAGCTGATCTTCATATCCAGATTGTACGGCACGCCCAGATATTCGCTGGCGCGGCGCTCCACCTGACTGACGATCTCGCGCATCTCGTTTTTGGAATGGACAAAGCCTATCGGCTGTCCGTCCACGGAGACCTCCAGCCCCACGCCGAAGAACACCGCGGAAACTATCATCACGGTGGCGGTCGCCAGCATGATGACCGGTACGGCGCGGCTGCTCTCGCGCTTTTTGCGCCGGTGGGCGCGCAGACGCACGCTCTCGCAGCGGAGATAAAGCCGCTGCTCTGCCTCCCGCACCGCGTCCTCCGCCGAGGAATACAGCCCGCCAAGGCGCGCGCCTATTCGCGTGCATGCCCTGCCCGCAGGCACGGCAAGCGCCCTGCACACGGCGATCAGCGCGGCGATGCATCTGCCGAAGCCCGCCGCAAGCCCGCTTGCCGCCGTGCGGTTCCGGCTCAGGGAAAGAAACCGCGCCGCGCGCAGACGCTGCTTCACCGCCGTGCGGCGGAAAAAGCCCGCTGCCGAAAGGCGGGCTTTTTTCATTCTGTACGTTGATATCCGTGCTGCCGTAGTGCGCATATATCGACCTCCGCAAAGGTTGAAAACAAATAGTTACAAATCCGTAACAATAATACCCTATCCGGAGGTAAAAGTCAATAGCGCACAGGTGCTGCAAATGTAAAATTTCTGCGGCGGAAGCTCCGCCGCAGAAGCGTTGACTCAGATCATTTTGAACAGCAGCGCCGCCATCTCGGCACGTGTGATGGTGTTCAGCGGCTTCACGAGGTCAGTCCCGCCGTAGCCGCTGACAATGCCGACGCCGTGCAGCAGCTCTATGTGATCCCGCGCCCACGCGGGCGTATCGTCCATATCAGCGAACGGCGCGCTGCCATAGCCGTAGCCGCGGCTGACCGTGCGACCGAGTATCGTCATTATCTGCGCCCGCGAGGCGTCGCCGAGCGGCCGGAACACCGACACGCCATATTCGTTCACTGAGCCGATCATGAGCCCGCGCGCATACGCCGCCCGCACATGCGGCAGCGCCCACTCCGGTATATCCCCAGCGTCCGCATACGGAAGCTCCGTGTCCTCATATACGGCGGTATCCAGCCCCATAAAACGGGATATCAGCGTCGCCGCCATGGCGTTATTCACATTGATCTGCGGGTTAAAGCGCGTGTCCGCGGAAAATATGCCCGCTCCGCGCAGATATTCGGCAAATACCTGCCCCCAATGACCATCCATGTCGGCAAAAACCGTTTCCTCCGGCTGTCCGACGGTGAGGGATGCACGGCTCTTGTTGTAAAAATGATCCCGCGCGGTCACCGTGACGCGGTGCAGACCGCCGTCCTCCGGCAGCGCGCAGAACAGCTCACCGCTCTTGTCCGAATATTCAAACTCCGCCCGCTTTCCGTCCACGGTCACGCTTATCAGCCCCTTGCCTATCGGCAGCGGATAATTATCGCTTATCACTGCGGCAATGCCGCCATCCGTTTCAAACAGCTCTATTCCCGGCGCCTCCGTATCGCCCGGATCTGCGCCGAAATGGCACATCAGCCGGTCTATATGCACCTCGGCAAAGCCCTCGGTCACAAAGCCCGTCACCGCCTCGGCGCCCGCCGGCACAAGCACCGAAACATGCTGCCAGCCGTCATATGCGCCGTCAAAGGCAAGCGGCTCTGCCCGCTCTCCGAAGCTGATGCTCAGCGCGCCGCTGCCGCGCACCATCATGCTGAGCGCCAGCACGCCGGAGGGCAGCACGAGCGCCCGTTCCGCCTCAAACCGCACCTCGCCCTCGCTCTCCGACGCCAGCGCCAGCGAGCCGAAGCCGCAGCGCGCGTATTCCGGACGGCGCAGCACCTGTGCCGAGGCTTCCTCCGCGCTTGCCGTGTATACCGTATCGCCCTCGAAGTCCTCCAGCATCTGCGGCGCTCTGCCCACCGTGACCGGCAGCGTGAGGCTGAGCGCGCCGCGCGATACCGTCAGCGAGCCGCTCATGCCCGCCACGGAGCAGGCAGTGAAAACGCCCTCCCCGTCCACCGTGCCGCAGCCGCCGCTGACGCTGAACTCAAACTGCCCGTCCTGACAGATGAGCCTTCTCAGTCCGTCAAAGGCATATACGTCGAGGTCAACACTCCCGTCCGGCTGGACGGAGAGCGCGGACAGCGCCGATACCGTGCCGTGCCTCACCAGCGCGATGCTGCGCGGCTCCTCGACCGTGTCTATCTGCGCCGAATGGGAAAACAGCCGCGGATCGTCCGCCGCGACGACGCTCCTGCCCGCCTCCTGCGGGGCGATGAACGCCGCGCCATCTATGCTGCCGCCGCCGCTTTCCACGTAAAAGCCGCCGTCATACTGTCCGGCCGGATAATACGAAGCATTGTACAGCTTTCCCGTCAGCTCCACCCGCGCTCCCGCCAGCGCGGCAGCCGAATGCGGATACACCGCGGCGGAGTCCGCCTCCATGTATGGATCGCCCAGCGCCGCAAACAGGATAAAATTGGCGCATTTGCGCAAGGCTCCGCCGGAGGGCAGGGAGACAAGGCTGCATTCCTCCTGCCCCGGTCGGCGCACGCCGAGCGCCGACGAGCCGCCGCCGTCCATGTTTATCACATTATCGCAGCCCTTTGCCAGCAGCATTTCCGCCGCCTCGCGCAGGCTGATGCCCGCGCTGAGGCTCTGTCTGCCGTCGCATACCAGCACAAAGAGCGAACCGTCCGGGCGCACGCCGATGACCGTGCGGGCGTCCGCCTGCGAGGTCGCGTCGGCGGTGAGCGCGCCGTCCCGCGCCAGCATATTGCCGCCGCCGCAGGTGTAAAGCGCCTCGTGCCAGATCGGGTCGGCGGTGCGGGCAAGCAGCGTTATCCGCTCGCCCGGCTGCATATCCTCCAGACTCAGCCCCGCCCTGTTTGCGTTGGTGAGGCTGAGGACGAAGTCTCCCTCACCGATGGCGGTGCCTGCCACGGCGTTGTTCGCCACAACTATCAGCGAAAGAGGCTGCCCCAGCCGCAGCGTCCCGCCGTATTCCGCGCGCAGCACGACCTCCCTGCCTGCGGCGGTCGTATGCGTCGAGGCTGCAAAATCGTCCGTATACAGGTATATTCCGGCGGTCGTGCGGATCTTATTGAGCGCAGAGATTGGCATAACTCTGCCGTCCTCCCGCGTGATCTGCATGGAGAGGCGCGGCGTGCCGCACATGGCGCGCCCGTCGGCGAAAAACGCCACCGCGTTCCAGCCGCCGTCGGAAACACAGAGCCTGCCGCCGTTTACCAGCATGCCGGTGGGCAGTCCGGTGTCCATATTGAAATAATCGCCGTTCACCGCCGCCATAACGGTGTGTCCCTGCTCCTGCGTATAGTCCGTGACGTAATTCATGTCGGACTTGCCGTACAGCTTGCCGCCGTAGGCGACGATGGGCATCGTCCCCTGCCCGGGCACATAATCCAGCATATAGGTGCGGCGCGCCTGCCCGCTCGTGAACGTCTCGGTCAGATACAGACCTCCGCTTAGCTGCGAGGAATATTCATAGAGCTGCTCATGCGCCGACGCGGGCGCGGGCAGCAAAGCAATCATCATCAGGGCGGCGCACAGCGCCGCAAGCATACGCACGGGTCTTTTCATCGGGGCTCCTTTCTCTAAAAGGCAAAAACGGAAAAATGCGTCCGCGCACGGAAGGCACATGCCTCCTGCACGCGGCTTGCTTACATTATACAATATTTTTCGGCAAAATGCACCCCTCAAACAGTTCCATGGGAAAATTTAAGAATATTGACAAAATCAGGCAGGGGCGCGAGAAAAACAAGTGTCCGAAAAAACAAAAATCGACGCCGAAGATGATATCCTCGGCGTCATTTTTATCAATATGACAAAAAATATCCTATCGCATACTCTATATATTTTCCCCGTTTTTATTCTTTAAATGAGATATAAGCGCATAAACAAGCCGTATATCTTCCTCTTTTAGCCCCGCAATGCTCACCGTTTCCGTTGAAGCCACGCCAAGCAGATAATCGGTTGAAACCTTGAATATACCAGCCAGCTCGACGATATATTGCGTTGACGGCACAGATATGCCCATCTCCCACGCATTTACGCTTGACCTCGTTATTCCGAGCCGTTTTGCAAGTTCCGTCTGCGTATATCCGCGCTGTTCTCTTAATACTTTTATCCTCTCGGCAGTCATCGTATTCACCTCTTGACCGCATAATAAACTAATCACAAAGACATTTCATTATCATTATGATGTTTATAATTGACAAAATCAGACTTTTATATTATAATCATTTCAACACGTACCATTTACGGAGGCGCATATGGAAAAAATGTCAACTGCCGATTACAACAAATATAAATCGGCAATAAATGCGGCGAATGACACTAAAGACAAGGAAGCTTTGCGTCAGATACAAAAACAGCTCATTGCCAAATACACCTTGGATAATGAGGACGTTAAAAAATTGCTGAAATATTTCAAATTCACTGTTTAGATAAGTGTTTTTTCTTGGTCTTTCATTATTTTATTTTAGGAGGTCTGTTATGATCAAGCTTTCCGAACTTAAAGAAATCGACAATTTCCCCGGACGAGTAAAAATCAAAAACGCGGCTTCTCTGACTCTGAATACGGTAAAGGCGGCGTTGGCTCAGTCCCTCAGCGAATATGGCGTACCCTATACCCTGCAATTTGACGAGGTTGAGTCCGGCGGACTCTTTTCAAAATCGCGTGAACAATGCCTTTGCATAATCAATCCCCAGCATGTTACCGATTATTTCAAATACTGCATCCGCATATCGGTTACAGGCAACGTCGCATTCGCAACGATAAACTACTACGGTCAAAGCTCGCTCACCGGCAAAAAAAATCTTGAGGCAGAACGCAAAAACAGCGGCAGTCTTGGAAGAATGGCTCTCAGCGCAATCTTCAAGACCGACAATTCCGCCTTTGAAGCAGAATATCAGTACTATGATGTTGTTGATGAGGCAATAAAGGAAACCTTTGGAGTTTAACTAAAATTAAAGGAGGAAAACGTCATGGATCCGGATAAAAAGGTCAAATGCAGAGTGTGCCTCGGTCACGGCGAAGAGCTTTGTCCCGTATGCCGCGGAACGAGAAAAGATCCGAGATACACAAATAAAGAATGTGGACATTGCAATGGAAAAGGGCATGTAAGATGCGGCTTTTGCTTGGGAACCGGTCAGGTCCACGAAAGCGATTACCGCTGACGAGGCGCGGAGGTGTTTGAAATGACATGTCCGTCATGCGGATATCTGATGCAGCCTCTCGCAGTACTTGAAACGCTGCCCGACGGCAAGAAAAAGGTTTCATACATATGCCCTAAGAAAAGCTGCGGAACCGTAATTAAAACAATAGAATAACCTGCATAAGAAGCAGAGGCACGCAGATGACCTCTGCTTTTTCATGCTGACAAAAATATCTGCTCATGCTTTGCATGCTTCCTTCTGACATATATCTCTTAAAAATCCCTTAAAACTGCATGTGCCAGCTTGCTTTTTCGCAGCTCCGCATATTACAATATTATGCAAAGATATAGTACATCTCCTGTATGCGCAGAAGGACGGTGCATATGAAAAATATTGAAAAAATATATAAAACGGCATTTTATATTTTCACATTTATACTCCTTATCGGGCTTTTGGCAGGTTCCGGCGTGCTGTATGCCGCCAACCGGCAGCTTCCTCCGGCGGCGCTTTCCGCCGACCCTGCCGCCGTTGAGCTTCGGCTGTCGCTGCGAGGTCTTGCAAATGCGTTCAGCGGCATAGGCTTCATGGTTTTCGCCTTAGGAAATGTCATTCTTTTATGTTCTTTCGTCAAGCTCGGAAAAACAATCAAAGCTTCAGCTATTTTCCTGTCATTCATCTCGGTAATTTCCTTAATGTTCATTTGCGTGACGCCATTTGCGATTATTGATCGGGCGTTTGCCGGCGACTATCTGTTTCCGCTTTGGAACACGATCATAATTTATAGTATTTTATTCGTCATTCTGCTTTTGTTTAATTCCGCGAAAGCAAAATATAGGCGCAATACAGGGGCTTGAGTCCTTCCAGCGGCGCCGGTTTGATTTGACAGTCAAACCGGCGCTTGAATTATTTTCTCGCCAGCCAGTCTGCCGCACCTCCTTTTTCTTTTCTTTTCCCGACAAATATGATATACTTTTACCATGCAACCCAAGCTTATATGCACCGGCGGCGCAAGCCGCACAAGACTGATGCAAGGAGGTCACAAACATGTCCGTTATCGCCAAAAAAACCGCCTCTGACGAGCTGCTGCGCCGGCTCGACGCCTGGTGGCGCGCCTCGAATTACCTCTCCGCGGGGCAGCTCTATCTGCTGGACAATCCCCTGCTGCGCGAGGAGCTGACGCCCGCGCATATCAAGAAAAAAATCGTCGGACACTGGGGAACCGTGCCCGGGCAGAACTTTATTTACACGCACCTCAACCGCGTCATACGCGAGTATGACCTCGACATGATATACCTCTCCGGTCCCGGTCACGGCGGCAACGCCATGGCGGCTCAGGACTGGCTGGACGGCTCTTACAGCGAGATATATCCCAATGTCCCGCGCGACGCCGAGGGCATGCGCAGGCTCTTCAAGCAGTTTTCCTTCCCCGGCGGCATATCCAGCCACGTCGCCCCCGAAGTCCCCGGCTCTATCAACGAGGGCGGCGAGCTGGGCTATTCGCTCTCGCACGCCTTCGGCGCGGCGGCGGACAATCCCTCGCTCATCGCCGCCTGCGTGGTGGGCGACGGCGAGGCGGAGACGGGACCGCTGGCGACCTGCTGGCATCTCAACAAGTTCCTCGACCCGCGCACCGACGGCGCGGTGCTGCCCGTGCTGCATCTCAACGGCTCTAAAATCGCCAACCCCACCGTGCTTGCCCGCATCACGCACGAGGAGCTGGAAAAATACTTCGAGGGCTGCGGCTGGAAGCCGTATTTTGTGGAAGGCTCGGAGCCTGCGGACATGCACCGCAAGATGGCGGACGCGCTGGACTGCGCGGTGACGGAGATACTCGGCTATTGGCAGCAGGCGCGGCAGGACGGCGGACGGGAAATTCCACGTCCGCGCTGGCCGCTGATAATATTGCGCTCGCCCAAGGGCTGGACCGGTCCGCGCGAGGTTGGCGGCAAAAAAATAGAGGACACCTTCCGTGCCCATCAGGTGCCGGTGACGATAAACGGCGCGGAGGATGTCGCCCTGCTCAAAGGCTGGCTGGAGAGCTACCGCCCGCAGGAGCTTTTTGACGAGAACGGCGCGCCCGTGCCGGAGCTGCTGGAGATTGCGCCGCGCGGCTCTGCGCGCATGGGGGCAAACCCGCATGCCAACGGCGGTCTGCTGCTGCGCGACCTGCGGCTGCCGGACTTCCGCGACTATGCGGTGGATGTGCCGCAGCCGGGCGCGGTGGAGGCGCAGGATATGCTGGAGCTGGGCGGCTATGTGCGCGACGTGCTGCGCCTCAACCGCGAGGAGCGCAATTTCCGCGTGTTCGGTCCCGACGAGACTATGTCCAACCGCCTCAGCCGCGTATTTGAGGAAACGGGGCGCGACTGGAACGCCGAGGTGCTGCCGGACGACGAGTTTCTCGCCGCCGACGGGCGCGTGATGGACTCCATGCTCTCCGAGCACGTCTGCGAGGGTATGCTGGAGGGATATCTGCTGACGGGCAGACACGGCTTTTTCAACAGCTACGAGGCGTTTATCCGCATAGTGGATTCCATGTTCTCCCAGCACGCCAAGTGGCTCAAGGTCTGCAATCAGCTCCCGTGGCGGCAGAAGATCGCCTCGCTGAACTATGTGCTGTCCTCCAACGTCTGGCAGCAGGACCACAACGGCTTTACCCACCAGGACCCCGGCTTTCTCGACCACGCCGCCAACAAAAAGGCGGACGTCGTGCGGCTCTATCTGCCGCCGGACGCCAACTGCCTGCTCTCCACCTTTGACCACTGCATCCGCAGCCGCAATTATGTCAACGTGATGGTGACGAGCAAGCACCCGCGTCCGCAATGGCTGACAATGGAGCAGGCGGTCAAGCACTGCACCGAGGGCGTCGGCATCTGGCAGTGGGCGTCGAACGACGCCGGCTGCGAGCCGGATATCGTGATGGCGTGCTGCGGCGAAACGCCGACGCTGGAAACGCTGGCGGCGGTGAGCATACTGCGCGAGCATTTTCCGGAGCTGAAGATAAGGGTCGTCAACGTCGTTGACCTCATGCGTCTGCAGGCGGACACGCAGCACCCGCACGGGCTTCCGCACAGCGACTATGACGCGATATTCACCCGCAACAAGCCCATCGTTTTCGCTTTCCACGGCTACCCCTCGCTGATACATGAGCTGACCTATCTGCGCTCCAACAAGGATCTGCATGTGCGCGGATATATCGAGGAGGGAACGATAACCACGCCCTTTGACATGCGCGTGCAGAACGGGCTTGACCGCTTCAGCCTCGTGAGGCTCGCCCTGAAGCATCTGCCCACGCTGGGCAACCGCGGCGCGGCGCTGGGACAGCTCATGAAGGACAAGCTGGTGGAGCACAAGCAGTATATCGCGGACTACGGCGTGGATATGCCGGAGGTCAGCGAGTGGAAATGGCGAGGCTGACGGCATATGGGAAAACGCGAGCATTTTATACACTTGAAGAATTAGACAAATATTCCGAAAACTTTTTGGCAATATATCTAAGGTAAACTTAACAAGCAAAAAGTTAAAATATACAACAATATATCGACGCACTGTTTTGCAAGCTCAAAGCAAATATAAGGCATACTTACAAAAACTGCGCTCTTGCAAATAAATCAAAAAACAAAAAGATGTCGTGCACAATCAGCCAACGCACAACATCTTTTTGTTTTAAAATTAGCGCAAATTAGAGCAAAAATCAAAACTTAGTATTGCGATAAACAAAAAAACGTGGTATAATATCTGCAAAAAGGAGGATGCAATATGTCACTTCTCGAAAATTTCAAACCTTTTAATTTCAACGAAGGAGCGCCCTATGTTTCGGTGACCAATAATGGTCTGACATTTAACAAAGCCGTCGTCATGAAACTCAACTACCCCGAACATGTCATGCTCCTTATTGACGAAGAAACCAAACGAATAGCACTACAATCCTGTACATCAGATAATCCCAACGCCGCATCTTTTTATAATAAAAACAAAAAGTCAAATGTACTTTCTGTACGCTGGAATGGGCGCGATCTCCTTAACACGATTCAGAGTCTGATGAATTGGGACTTATCTCAGTGTGGATATCGAATCGATGGTATATTGCTCAAGGCAGACCATGCCATGTTGTTCGATTTCACTCGCGCAAAGGAGATGAAATAATCCGTTGTCTAACAGCTTACGCTGTATGACATAAAAGAGCTTATTCGAGTGAGCGCTCGAATAAGCTCCAGCTTGAAAAGTAAATACGGTCAAACCGCCTTATACTTTTCGATATTCATTTTTAGTATAACGGCTGTGTTTACCTTTTGCAAGCGAATTCGAGATTCGTCTCGAAAAAATTTCGCTAAAAGGAGGTAATGCGTATGAGTAATCATAGTACAGAATACGTCTATACTGCATTTATTACTCTTAAAAATGGGAAACGCATTTATGCCAAACAATACGGCTTAAAGGCATTTCGCATTTTAGTTAAAACACGGAAATAACCGCGTAAAAGGATGTTGGCGGTTTCATCCTTTTCAACAAAAAAATGCCGGACATGTGTCCGGCATTTTTCATCTCGTTATCACTTTTCGGGATATGTTTCCAAGAAGGCGTGGAAGTGGCGCATCGGCAGGTCGCGTCCCTGCGTTATGCGGATATTGGGTATCGACTCCCTGTCCTCATACAGCGCCTTGACCGCCGCGATGATATAGTCCATATGCTCCTGCGTGAGCTGACTGCGGTTCACCGCAAAGCGCACCACGTTGCAGACCTCCTCCTGCTGCTCCGGCGTCTTGAGGTCATATTCCATGGAATAGTCGCCCAGCTCGGCGGTGCGTATGCCGTAACGGCGTATCAGCTCGATGGAAAAGCCCTGTCCCGCGAACTTCTCATGCTCGCGCTTGTTGTCGAAGAACTCCGTCATGTTGATATACACGCCATGACCGCCCGCCGGCAGGATAACGCCCTTGACGCCCGCCTTGTAAAAGCCCTGCGCCAGATATTCGCACTGCTGCACGCGCGCCTCCTGATAATTGAAATTGCACTCCTCGTACAGTCCCGCCGCCAGCGCCATGATATCCCTGCCGGACATGCCGCCGTAGGAGTCGTTGCCGTAGCAGGAAATCTGCTTGACCTTGAGCAGCACGCCCACGTCGGTCCTTACGCTGCCGTCGGGATTGAAATCGGAAAACTTGCGCCAAAAGCGCCCCTTGTCGCGGAAGGCAAGCATGCCGCCCATGTTGGCGTGACCGTTTTTCTTGGCGGACATGGTAAAGCCGTCGCAATATGAAAACATCTCGGTGGCTATCTCTGCAATGGACTTGTCGGCATAGCCCTCCTCGTTGACCTTGATGAAATAGCAGTTCTCCGCCCAGCGCGCCGCGTCGAACATAAAGGGTATGTCATATTTTTCCGCTATCTTCGCCGTCT
>JAFTDT010000062.1 GCA_017453985.1 Clostridia bacterium | reverse complement strand
GGCGAGACGGAGGGCGGCGAGCTTGTCGCCACCTACCAGCGCGGAGTCAACCTGATCTCCTGCATCGACCCGCGCGACACGAATTTTGAGGAGACGTATTATCTCTACAATGCCCACGGCGACGTGACGGGGCTGACGGACGAGTACGGAAACCTCACCAAAACCTACGAATATGACGCCTTCGGCAACGAGAAGAACAAAACCTCCGACTCGAACCCGTTCCGCTATTGCGGCGAGTATTACGACGCCGAAAGCGGCAGCTATTACCTGCGGGCGCGGTATTATAATCCGGCAGTGGGACGGTTTACGCAAGAAGACACTCATTGGAACACCGGCAACATGATTTACGGCGACGCGCCGCAGAAAATCGGCGAGTACAAAGACCCGCTCGGCGTCAGCCGCTACACCTACGCGCCGCAAACAGCCGCCATCATGCAGGCAGGGAATTTGTATGCTTACTGCGGCGGCAACCCGCTAAAATATGTTGACCCAACAGGACAAGAATGGTATCATTGGGTGATTGGCGGTGTAATCGTTGCGGCAGCGGCTGTAGCAGTATTTGTCACTGCAGGCGGCGTTGTACCGGCATTATCTGCGATTAACGCTGTGGCATTTGGAAGTGCAGCAGCAACTACGGTAACGACAGTCGCTGCAGGTGCGCTTATAGGTTCAGGTACGGTTATGACCTGCGCGCTGATTACAGCAGATATCAGTTCTTGGGAAAGCTTTGGGGACTCTGCCGACTGGACAACGGTTGCCTTTGCTGCCGGTGGTTTTGTGGTCGGCGGCGCATATGGGTATAAGCTTTATCAGAATAATCCTAATCAAACAAACAATAAAGTCACTATTGCAGGAAAAGGAAGTACAGGTAGGGTTGAAGCTAGAAATTTAAATGAACAGCTTGCTATGAAACAAGTGATATCAAATCCATTGGAAGGAGCTAAGCAACTTAAAAATGTCGTAATGAATGACCCCAGATGGTTGGCAAGTGATGGCTGGGTGAAAATGTCAAATGTTGTTCGATTGAATGATGGCACGAAAATAGATATTCATTTTGTTTATAATACGGTAACAAAAGTTTTTGATGATTTCAAATTCAAACCGTAAGGAGGAGCACTTATAATGGATATGATTATATTCAAAAAAACATGGGAAGATCAATTCTGTTTTGAAGTAGAAATTTATGCTAAAGCAAATACAATAGCTACTTGCATGAAAAGCTATACAACAGCAGAATCTATTAATATGCTTGCCGATGGAATCAAAA
Organism: Clostridia bacterium; assembly: GCA_017453985.1. Lineage (GTDB taxonomy): Bacteria > Bacillota > Clostridia > Oscillospirales > Butyricicoccaceae > RGIG3726. Next base: position 6,030 of record JAFTDT010000062.1, on the reverse strand, counting down.
AGTTTGCCGTTACTAATAATGGAGAATATCTGTGGGAAAACGGTGAAAAGGGAGACCACTCAACGCCGTTTGTGTCAATGGATTTTCGTAGTATTGATAAGATTGGGCATATCATCATAGAAATTTACATGGAAATAGATGATGGCGCGTCGCTGGATAAACATAATTGCTGTTTTTTTGTTAAAACAGAACGAGGACTTCTTGACCGCTTTGAAAATGAACTGCGATTTCTTTCTCATGGAGATATAGGCAGTACTGCCATATTAGGGATAGATGGCGTGTGAAATAATTATAATTTAGCTTTGAATTCATCGGAATTCTACTTCCCCACAAGCGTTTGCGGCGTTTGTGGGGAAAATCAAGCTTAGATGCAGCAGTAATAGGCTATGATATCTATTTCCGCGACGATACATTCAACCGCACATTTACGCGCTTCGTGGAGTGGGGCGAGCCGACGGAGCTGGGCGAAGTATTTACGCAAAGCGGGTATCGGATAACCGGCTGGGTGCAGACGGAGGGTGAAGAGCTGAGGCTGTACACGCCGGACGAGGTCATCACGCTTACGCGCAGCGACCTGCCGAGCGGCGAGCTGCATCTTCAGGCGATGTGGAGAGAAACCGGCGGAACGGCGGTCACGCCGCGCAGTCGAAGGATCTCGGAAATAAATTCGTCAAAGACTGCCTGCCGGACTCCGCGGCACGTCCTCGATGCGCCGTTTGATCGCCCTCTCAACCGCCACGTGCCGCTTGTCAAACGTGCGCTTGCGTGCTAAAATATATTCACAAAAGCAGAAGGAGGAAGTGGCGGTATGGACTATAAGGCATATGCGGAAACGATGGAGAGCTTTGGCTATTCCGTGCATGTATTCGACACCGCGGCGGAGGCGGCGGACTGGCTCTGCGGCGAGATACGCGGCGAAAGGGTCGCCTTCGGCGGATCGGTCACGCTGCAGGAGATGGGGCTGTACGAGCGCCTGTCGGAAAACAACGAGGTGCTGTGGCACTGGGTGGACGCCGGTGCGCGCCGCCCCGCCCGCGAGGCGAGCGTCTATATTACCTCAATCAATGCAGCCGCCCTGACCGGCGAGATAGTGAATATCGACGGCAGCGGCAACCGCGTGGCGGCGACGATGGACGGACCGCAGCGGCTCTATCTGGTGTTCGGCGAGAACAAGCTTACGCTCGATATGGAGAGCGCGATACGCCGCGCGCGGGAGGTCGCCGCGCCGCTCAACGCGCAGCGGCTGGGGACTAAAACGCCCTGCGCCGTCGACGGCAAATGTCACGACTGCCGCAGCCCCGGGCGCATCTGCCGCGCGCTGACCGTGCTGTGGCGGCGTCCCTTTGGTATCGCCAAGTGCGAGATCGTGCTGGTGCGGGAAAAGCTGGGATATTAAAAAGCATGGCAAAAAAGCACTTCACGCAGGTGAAGTGCTTTTTCATGCATTTGTTATTTACTTTTTGCGGCGCTCCAGCCAGCCGAATGCCGCGCAGGCATGTACCGCCGCGCCGAGAGGCAGCGCCCGCTCGTCAAAGGTCACGCGCGGGTTGTGCTGCGGGTAGGTATAGCCCTCGCTTACAGAGCCGGCGTCCAGCATGACTATTACCGACGGAACACGGGTGGACAGACAGCAGAAATCCTCGCTGCCGAACGCCTCTGGACGGTCGCTCAGCAGAACGTTTTCCGCGCCGGCGGCGTCCGCGATATACGGCAGCAGCTCCTCCGCCAGCGCCGCGTTGTTTATCACGGGGTCGATGGGGTATTTGCGCGGCGTATAGCGCACCTCTGCCCGCGCGTCGAAGGTCTCGGCGGTCTTTTCCGCGATCTCGCGGAAGCGGCGCAGCGCCAGTTCGCGCACCTGCGGCGAGAAAACGCGGATGGAGCCGCGCGCCGTCGCAGAGTCGGGCACGACGTTGCCGACGGTGCCGGCGGAGAGCGTGCCGAAGCTGATTACCAGCATTTCGTCGGCGGGGCGCTCGTAAGCCAGAATGTGCTGGGTGTTCAGCACTATGCGGGCAAGTATGCTGATGGGATCCACCGCTTCATGCGGCAGCGCCCCGTGCGAGCCGCGCCCGTGTACGGTGACGGCAAAGCCCTCCGCAGCGGAATACATCGCGCCGCGGCTGTAACGCACCTGACCGCTGCGGGTATGCTCCAGCCCCGCCGCGATATGGATGGCGAAGGCGGCGTCCACATGCGGATTTTCCAGCACGCCGGCGTCCACCATGGTTGCCGCCCCGACGGTAGTTTCCTCCGCCGGCTGGAACATCAGCTTCACCGTGCCGCCCAGCTCGCTCTCGCGCTCCTTCAGCAGCCGCGCCGCGCCCAGCAGCATGGCGGCGTGAAAATCATGCCCGCAGGCGTGGCAGGTGCCGTTCTGCGCCGCATAGGGCAGCCCGGTCTGCTCCTCCATCGGCAGAGCGTCAAAGTCCGCCCGCAGCAGAAACACCGGCGCGCCTGCGCCGATCTTCGCCACAATGCCGCATTCGCATATTTCGCGCGGCTCCAGCCCCATGGCGCGCAGCTCCGCCTTTATCAGCTCGGCGCTTTCCCGCACGTCAAAGCCTACGCCGCCGAAGCGGTGTATCTGCCGCCGCGCCCGCTCCAGCTCCGGCTGCAGCTCCTGCGCCCGCTCGTAAAAATGCTTCATTTCAGCCCTCCTTGTGCCGTTTTACCCGTTTTTTTATCTCCGCCAGCCGCTGCCGCGCAGCCTTGGCGTCATCCGCGCTTATCTCATGCTCGCTGTAACGCGCGGCGATATATATATCCCGCATGGCGTCTATCTCGCCCTCGCAGTCCGGCAGGGCGGAGGCGGCGCTGTCGGCGATGAGACGGCTGGTATCGCTGCGGCGCAGGCTGACGCCGTTTTCCGTGCAGAAGCGCAGAAATCGCCGGTAGGCGCGCCGCACCTGCGCGCGGGCGTCGCGGGCAAGCACGCTCTGCGCCCGCCGCTCTGCCGGAGAGTCCAGCCGCTCGCGGCTCTGACGCAGCCCGCCGTCGCCCCGCTCCGCGCCGGAGCGCCGACCCATCAGCCGCCGGAAGATCAAAAAGAGTATCAAAAGCAGCAGAAGCACCCAGAATACGCGCACCAAAACGCCCAAAATGGCAGGCGGGATGCGCTCGGACTGCTCCAGCAGCTCCTCCACCGCCTCGCCGGGCGTCTGCTGCATTATGCGCTGCTCCTTGGAAATAAAGGGCGTCAGCAGCAGCTTGAGGATATAATACAGCACCGTGCCCAGCGCCGCCATGGCATAGCCCGCCACAGTCAGCAGCGGCGCGATGAGGTAAAAATACAGCGCCCGCAGCCCCGCGCCCATGGCGGCGAGAGCCGCCTCCGAGCTGACGAGCAGGCACAGCAGGCAGAGCAGCGCCAGCGCCCCCGCGTTCAGCAGGCGAAAGCGCGGCTGCTCCATCGTCTCCGCATCGTGCCGCAGCATGCGCAGCAGCGTCACGCTGCCCAGCAGGTAGGCGAGCAGATAGGGCATGCAGTAACGCTTTATCAGCTCAAAATCGCCTATCACCAGCGCGATGACAAGCAGCAGCGGAAGTATCTTCAGTATGAGGAAAAAGGCGTCGGACGCCTCGCCCCGCTCCGGAAACATGCGGCGGCGGTGCACCGTCAGCGCGAGCCACAGGCAGGGCAGGAGCAGTATCACCGCGTCGGCGGCGCTGCGGATAAGCAGCGCGCACGACAAAAGCCCCGCCAGCGGGATATAGCGCAGCGCCGGACGCCGCCTGTCGCAGTAAAAGCACAGCAGCGCGCAAAGCAGTATTATCCCCGCCGCCGGCAGCATGGGGCCGCTCAGCCCCAAAAAGCTGCCGAAAAGCCCGGCAAAAAGGAAGTAAAACGATATATCGCAGAGAATTTTGCAGACGAATGCCAGCGCCATCACTCCACCTCCGATGCGTACACGGCAAAGACCCTGCCGCCCGTCGCCGTCTCCAGCCGCCGCACGCCGGCGGCGCAGGCGGCGCTCGGCTCCGGCGTGATCAGCACGTGCGAGCGTCCGGTCTCGGCGGCGTGCGCCGCCCGCTCCAGCATGGCGGCGAGCGGCTCCGTGCTGTCGTAGGTGGCGCGCCCCAGCCCCTCCAAAATGGAAGTGAAGTGCCTGCCGCCCAGTCCGTCACCGACGCTGCTCCACAGTGAGAGCGCGCCCGCGGCAGTGGCGTTGGTGATAAAGCCGTATTTTATATGCATGTCCTCCAGCCGCTGACAGACCGTGCGGGCGAGGGAAAAGCAGCGCTCGGTCAGCTCGGAGTCCGGCGTCTGCCCCTCCTGCTCCACGTTGAGCAGCACGGTGACGGTCAGCTCCAGCGTGTAGTCGTATTTTTTCACCATCAATTGTCCGCTGCGCGCGCTCTGCGCCCAGGAGATCATCTTCTGCGGCTCGCTGCCGGTATATTCGCGGAAGCCGAGCGTCAGCACCGGATCCTCCATGATGAAGCGGCGCACGGAAATATCGCCCAAAAAGCCGCCCAGAGCCTCGTCGAGCGGCGGCGACGGCAGCTCCCGCGGGACGACCACGATCTCGGTGGTGGCGTTGTAATAGCCCACGGTGTCGCTCAAGCCGAGAAAATCCCCGCCGTAGAGCGTCGCCCCGCGCAGGAAATAGCGTCCGCGGGCGGGCAGCGACGCCTCAAAGCGCCGCGTCACGCGCTGGCGCGGCAGCAGATAGAGCGAATAGCTGATGCGCGCCGAGGCGTCCGCGCCGAAGACGCTTTCCTCCGGCGGCGTCAGCCGAACCTCCGAGGCGTGCACGGTCAGCTCGCGCGGGACGGACTCCTGCACCTTGAGAAAGGGCACGATGCGGCGCGAGGAATTGGTGATGCGGGCGGTGACGGTGAAATGCTCGTCCGGCTCCACGGTGGAGGAGGACGGCTCGCTCTCGTGCGAGACGCCGCGCAGCGCGTTTTTCATCGAATACCGCTCCAGCAGCACCGCCGCCAGCACAAGCACCAAGAAGAAAATATACATCAGAGATTTTCCAGCGGCACGGGGACGGAGTCGATCAGGCGCTTGACAAAGGAGGCGGTGTCCTCGCTGCGCGCTCCGCCGCCGGAGACGATGCGGTGGCTCAGCACATGCGGCGCGGCGAGCCGCACGTCCTCCGGCAGCACATAGTCGCGCCCGCCGAACGCCGCCGTGACCTGACTCGCCTTGTACAGCGCGATGGCGCCGCGGGTGGAGACCCCCGCCACAAAGCGGCTTTCCGTGCGGGTGTGCTCGATGATGTCCATCATATAGCCCGCCACATCGGGCGAAACGGCGACGTGCCGGTAGTTTTCCTTGACATAGGCGGTGTCCTCCGGCGTGACCGCCTGCGAGAGCGAATTGACGATATCCGCCGTCGAGGGGCGGGAGATGACGCTCAGCTCCTGCTCGCGCGTCATATAGCCGAGCGACAGCCGCATGAAAAAGCGGTCGGTCTGCGCCTCCGGCAGCGGAAAGGTGCCGTAGGACTCCAGCGGGTTCTGCGTCGCCATGATCATAAACGGCTCGTCCAGCGGCATGGTGACGCCGTCCACGGAGATCTGCCGCTCCTCCATCGCCTCCAGCAGACTGGACTGCGTGCGCGGCGTGGCGCGGTTGATCTCGTCCGCCAAAATGATGTTGGCAAAGAGCGGCCCCGGACGAAAGCGGAAGTCCCCCAGCTTCTGGTCGTAGAAATTGATGCCCGTCAGATCCGAGGGCAGCAGGTCGGGCGTGAACTGTATGCGGCGGAAGTCGCCGCCGATGCTCTTGGCAAAGGCGCGCAGCAGCATGGTCTTGCCGGTGCCGGGCACGTCCTCCAGCAGCACGTGACCGGAGCAGACGAAGCAGGTCAGCACGAGGGAGATCACGTCGTCCTTGCCCACGATGACCTGCGAGCAGCTCCTGACGATCTTATCGCGGTATTCGGTAAAGCGGCTTATATCCATGGCGGCATCTTCCTTTCAAATATAGTTCAAACGTATATAAACAAAAACGTTTTACCGCAGGGCGGTAAAACGCTTTCTCAGGGTGTCGAAAAATGTTTCGGCACGCTGAGC
>JAFTDT010000061.1 GCA_017453985.1 Clostridia bacterium | reverse complement strand
CCTTGCCGCCGTCGCCGCCGATGCCGCCGCCGATGGCCGTGGCGTATGACCTGGCTGTGACCGTGCCGCCGTTGATGGTGAGCGTGCCGCCGTCGCCGCCCGCGCCGCCGTTGCCGCCGTCGTAGCTATTGCCGCCCCAGCCGCCGCCGATCGCCGCGTCGCCGTTATTCGCAGTGGCGTTCAGCGTCCCGGTCCCCGCCGACTGTCCGTAGATCGTGAGGCTGTTTTCGCCCTCCACCCGGACGCCCTCCTTTGCGTCAAGGGTGCAGCCGTCGACAAGGATCAGGTGGACGCTGCCCGTCACCGTGATGCGGTCGGAGATCTCCACGCTCGATGACAGCACGTACCAGCCGGTTTGCCAGTCTGTGGTCGATTCGTCTATGACGGTGTAATTTGTGCATTCCTTCTCCGCGCCCGTTTCGTCCAGATACTTGATCGGGTCCTGTGCCTGCGCCGCCCGCGCCGGAATGCTCACGGCGGGGGCAAGCCCCAGCACCAGCGCGAGGGCGAGGAGAATGCTCAATACTTTATTTATTTTGTGTTTCATGCAAACACCTCTTTCCTGAAAAACTTTGTTTGTGTAAAGCAGTTTTTCGGGGCGCGGATCGTCCCGGCTGGCATAATGGGAGCAGATCAAGTGAAGCCACCTCCTTTTAGACAGCGAAAAAGCGCACCGATCCTGCGAGGCAGTATGTCCCCCTCATGTCGATGCGCCTTGTATGTTCTGTTATTTTTCCACGCCGAAAAAAGGTATGCAACTATCATGCTTCACATTTCCTATCTGTTTATCATGCCTTGAAAAACATATAAGTTTTGTATATTATATCTCATAATTTGCAATTTAGCAATAGTTTTTGAGTAAATTGAAGGATAGGTTGCGCGGCAATACTGTGGGTTCCCCTCATCCGTCAGCGGCTTTGCCGCTGCCACCTTCCCCCGAGGGGGGAAGGCTTGCGGGGCGAGGCGCGCTGACGGGGGGAAGGCTTGCGGGGCGGGGCGCGCTGACGGGGGGATAATCTAATAGCATCCCTCCGTCGGCGCTGAATGCGCCGACACCTCCCTTGCAGAGCAAAGGAGGCATGTTAAGGAACGTCCGACGGCGGCTGTTTGCCTCCCTCAAGGGGAAGGCTTGGGGGGTTTTTACGCCAGCATTTCCTCAAATTCCTCCTCGGATATGATGCGCACGCCGAGCTGCTCTGCCTTTTGCAGCTTGCTGCCCGCTTCGCTGCCGGCGAGGACATAGTCCGTCTTTCCCGACACGGAGCCGGAGACCGTGCCGCCGTTTTTCTCTATCAGCGCTCCCGCCTCCGCACGGGTATAACGCTCCAGCGTACCGGTGAGAACGAACTTTTTGCCCGCGAAGATATCCCCTCTCGCTTCTTCACGCGGCTCCTCGGTATTTACTCCCGCCTCGCGCAGCCTGCGAATTATGTGCCGTGCCTGCGGATCGTCCAGCCATTCCCGTATGCTCACGGCGGTTATTTCTCCGATATTCTCCACCGCGGCTATCTCCTCCACAGCCGCGGCAAGCAGCGCGTCAAGCGTGCCGAACGCCTTGGCAAGTATCTGGGCAGTCCTTTGTCCCACATGCCGTATCCCAAAGGCGCACAGCAGCCGTGACAGCGGGCGGCTCTTGCTCTTTTCTATCGCCGCGAGCAGGTTTCCCGCCGATTTCTCCCCCATTTTATCCAGCTCTGCCACGTCCTCTGCGTGCAGATAATACAGATCCGCCGGCGAACGAATCAAGCCCTTTGCCGTCATTGCCTCCACCAGCGCCGGTCCCAGTCCCTCTATATCCATCGCGTCGCGGCTTGCAAAATGGATCATATTCCGGCTGAGCTGCGCCGGGCATTCCGCTCCGGTGCATCTGAGCGCCGCCTCCTCAGGATCCTCGCGCACCGGCGCGCCGCACACGGGACACACCGCAGGCATCTGCCACGGCTGCGCGTCCGGCGGACGCTTTGAAAAGTCCACCGCGACGATCTCCGGTATAATCTCACCCGCCTTGCGCACTCGCACGATGTCTCCGACGCGGATATCCTTCTGGCGTATGAAATCGCGGTTGTGCAGCGTGGCGCGGCTGACCGTCGTGCCGGAAAGCCTGACCGGCTCCAGCACGGCGTTCGGCGTCAGGACTCCTGTCCGTCCGACCTTTACCACGATATCGAGCAGCTTTGTCGGCCTTTCCTCCGGCGGATATTTATATGCCACCGCCCATTTGGGCGCCTTTGCCGTGCTGCCAAGCTCCGTGCGGTCGTCCAGCATGTCCGCCTTTACCACAGCGCCGTCTATGCCGAAGGACAGCTCGCCCCGGCGCTCGCCCAAGGCGTTTATATACTCCACCACCGCCTCTATATTGTCCGCAGAGATATAAGGCTCTATTACTTTACAGCCTATGCTTTTCAAATATTTCAGCGACTCACTGTGCGAACGGAAGCCCAGCTCCGCCGCGTTTTGCAGATTGAAGCAGAAGATCGACAGCCTGCGTCTGGCGCACACGGCGCTGTCAAGCTGCCGCAGCGAGCCGGCGGCGGCGTTGCGCGGATTGGCAAACAACGGCTGCCCGTCCCGCTCCCGTTCCGCGTTCAGCTTTTCAAAAACCTCCTGCGGCATATATACCTCGCCGCGAATGATCAGCCGCTCGTATTCCGTATCCACCTTCATCGGGATATCAAAGATCGTCTTCAGATTTTCCGTGACATTTTCTCCTACGCGCCCGTCTCCGCGCGTAGCTCCGCGCACGAAAACGCCGTTTTCGTACTCCAGACATACCGAAAGCCCGTCTATCTTCGGTTCGGCGGTATAGAAGCTCCTGCCGGTGTCGCGCCGTATGCGCTCGTCAAACTCCCTGATCTCATCTATTGAAAAAACGTCCTGCAGGCTCTCCATCGGGAACTCGTGAGTCACCGGCTCGAAGCCCTCCAGCACTGCCCCGATGATGCGCCGCGTCGGCGAATCGTTCCTTGCAAGCTCCGGATTTTCACGCTCCAGCGCCTTCAACTCCTGCATCATGGCGTCATATTCAAAGTCCTCTACCTCCGGCGCATCGTCGTTGTAGTATTTTTTAGCCAGATATATCAGCCGGTCGGTCAGCTCGTTTATCCGCTGTCTGTTATCCATCGTTTCCACGTCCTTCTCATGCCCATTCTGATACTATTTTAGCAGTTTCGGGCGCTCATGTCCATCAATTTAAGCCATAATCTTTATAATCGTTCAGCTTCCGCAGCGTTTCCGCATCGGCGTCCTCTATGTAGGTATAGCTGTCCGGCACCTTGCCCACGATCACGGTCTCCGCCATGACCACCTGCGTATTCTGCGCGCAGCTCCTGACGCCGCCGGGCATTATCACCGCCACGTCTATATCCACGTCGATCACGATCCGATGCATGGATTGATTTATGCCCGCCGCGCAGAACTCGCTGGCTATGTTGGTGCGCGCGCTTCCCGCAGGCACAAGACGTATCCGGATCTCCGGTCCCCTGCCCATCAGCAGTCTGCCGCCCACAAGCGTTCCGAGAGGTACGCCGATATTATATGTGCCGGCGGTCTGCAGCTTTTCATTTATGCGTTCTGTGACCGCCGCCTTCAGGATATTCAGCTTTACTATATCCGCATCCACCGCCAGCACTCCGTTATCCTCACCCGTCCGCAGACTGACCAGATCGGTATAATATGCGCCTTCCCCTCGCAGCTCCTCCAATACGGCGCGGTTTACGACCTCCGCCGTCAGCGCCTGCATTTTTATCTCCGCATAACCCTCCACCGCCGATATAAGGTTGCTGCGGCAGGCTGCGAGCAGCGCGATAAGTAAGGCAAGCAGCAGCGCGGGCACAATAAAATTATGCTTTATAAAATAGTTTCTTATTCTGTATCTGAACATAAAAGCACCGCCTTTTACGATATATTTTATGTCAGGCGGCGAAAAAAGTGAATTATCATCTCATCAGCTCCAGCGCCGTCCGGCTGAGCGCGGGAGTTGTCCACACATGCAGCAGCGCGGACAGCATCACCGCCAGCGCGCATATCCCGGCGCTTATGAAATACACCCGCTCCGGAAAAACCGGACGGCGGCTGCCGCGCAGGCTCTTTCGTCTGCCGATCTGCTTCATTGCCTGCGCGGAGAGGATCAGCAGAAATGTAACGGATAGAAACCCGCTGATGAAAATCACTGAAAGCGCCGCCAGATATCCCCGCATGCCGAACGTTCGGACAAACGCAGTTACTGTCGCGGAGAGGCAAAAGCCCTTGACTCCTATCGCTGCGGAAATAAGCAGCATGCCCCAGCGGAAAAACGCTGAAAGAAATATCAGGCTCAGCAGCGCAATATCCGCATACAGCGTATTTTTTGCCGCTCCGAGCGAGCCTGTCCCCATGCTTACGTAGCTTTCGATATACTGCTCCGCTCCCTGCGATATATTTGCCGCAAAGAAGCTGCCGATCACCGCTCCCGCCGTAAACACCGCCGCCAAAAAAATGACCTGTGGCACAAGCGGCGTTTCCTGCCTTTTGACTGCCATCGCATTATCACCTCGATGATAAGTATGCGGCTTGGCCACATTAAAGAACCGGCAAGCGGCAAAAGCTTGTCCGGCGCAAAGCGTGAGAAAGCATGAAAAAGATCCCCCGCATACGCGGGGGATCTTTTCGTGAGTATGAGATTTCTTGTGAACTCAAATCAGTTCATTTTTACTTGTCATGCTGATTTTCAGTTCACTAATTTTTCCACGCCTGCAGGAGCAGCTTCATGATCGTCGTCCAATCCACGGCGTTGACACAGCTCTTCCACTCGCTTTCAACCACTTTGACTGTGAGACCGGTCATATCCGCTACAAGCACCCAAATGTTATAGGTGTTGCCATTTACGGTAATATCGTTAAAGTCCTCGGGAGCGGTATCCGTATCATTCTTGGCATTCAATGTCCAGCGCATGATATTCGTCCAGTCTACGGCGTTCATCAACCCGTCAAAGTTAACGTCGCCCGGAGTCACTACCATGAACTCATACTTGTTCTCACTGTTCTCATTAAATGTGATCTTTATGACCGCCGAACTCAACGAGGTGAAATTCAATACGATATTTCCGTTGCTGACGTCAACCTCGATCCTCAGGCAATCGCCGCCCCTGAAGCTTACAATTGCGACTCCCTTGGCTACATCCATTTCTACTTCAGCTTTAGCGAAGCCGTCGATGTAATAACGCTGATATGTGGCATTTGCCAGCATCTCTTTTACCAGCGCCAAGTTATCCTCGCTGCCCGCAAGCAATTCGGTCTCTGCCTTTACAAACACCGTATCACTTATCATTCTTGAATCATAACCGTCAGTATACGGCTCGCCGGTATTGGCATGACTCATTTCGACCCAACGCAGAATCTTTATTACATCAAGCTCAGTATCCTGATCATTTTCTCTGACGAAGCTGATATCAAGAACGCCGTTCTTCCAAATAGCATACAGTGTCACATCTGCTTCAGGCGTAAACTTGGCTTCCGGCTGATAGGTCGTTCCGCTGCCATCCGCCTTTGTGTTCCAGCCTTCGAATGACTTGCCCTCCGGTACCGTAAAGCCATTACCCGGGACTTCAAACTCATCACCGTAATTTACAGTTGCATCAGCCATGCTGCCTTCAGCACCGTTGCCGCTGAATCTGATGGTATAGGTTATGATCTCCCACTGTGCGGTATATGTCACAGTACCCTCAACTGTCCTCGAAAGCTCAGGAGCCCAACCGATGAAGCTGTATCCCTCGCGCTCGGTGCTGCCGTTGAACGCCGGCGTCGTCTCGCCAATCAGCAGACCGCTGCTTACCTGATCAGCAAAGATTCCCTCACCGCCGTCGGTATAGGTTACCGTGTACTTATCCTCCAGCACATCGGCAGTACCGTTGTTGTTCTCGTCATATCCCCACAGTGCAAATACTGTTGCATCTTTCGCCGACATGGTATAAGCCTCTCCCGGCTCATAGTACTCGGGAAGTGCATTTGCCGCATCGCTTCTGGAAAAGATCTTGGAGGTATAACGCTCAGCCATCCAGCCGATAAACGCTACCGGCTTGCCGCTTACATCGCCGCATTTAGGCTCTACCATAGTCAGATTTACATCTGCATATGCCAGCAGATTGATCTCCTGCGCCGGAGCAGTGCTCCCGATTCCGCCGTTTACATTGTAGATAAGCTTATACTTCTTCTCCAGCACATCGGGACCTGTTCCGCTTCCATTTTCATCATAGCCCCACAGCGCATACAGCTCGGTATCGCCGGCAGGCATAGTGTAAGTGGTTCCGGGCTTCTTGTTTTCCGGCAGATCGACCGCACGGTCTTCCTTGCCGAATATCTTCTGCACAGGCTCAGTCGTCCAGCCGATGAACACTACTGCCTTGCCATCCTCATCTGCGTGAGTCGGGATATCCGACGGCAAAGTCACCAGACTGCCCGCCAATACTTCAGGCATAGCAGCCGGTACACTGCTCTCGTCGCCGGTATTGGCATTGAAGCTCAGCTCATACTTTTCTTCCAGAATATCAGCCATGCCGTTGCCGTTCTCATCATAGCCCCACAGCGCATATACTGTCACTTCCTCGCCGTCCGTCGCAGGAGCCGCAGAAGGCATGGTGTAATCCGCGCCTGCACCGTAATGCTCAACTCCCGAAAGGTCGCCGTCCTTCTTATAGATTTCGCTGATTGCGGCATTGGTCCAGCCTATGAACGCCACCCTTGTGCTCTTGCCGTCAAGATTGGCATTCGCATGCATCGGGGTCGTACCGCTCAACGACACAGTCTCGTATGCCAGCAGATTTCTCGTCTTTGCCGGCGCCGTGCTGTTGCCTCCGTTCACATTGTATGCGAGCGTATACTTATTCTCCAGCACGTCGGCTCCAGTGTCGTTGCCGTTCTCATCATAGCCCCACAGCGCATACAGCGTAAGATTGCGAGCAGGCATGGTGATCTCATCGCCGGGTTTGTAATATACTGTCGGCAACGTACTGCGCCTCGAATATACAGTACGGTTCTGCTCTGTCGTCCAACCGATGAACACGATAGCCTTGCCGTTTTCTTCCGCATGGCTCGGCTCGGCGTCTCTCAGCATAGCTTTGCTGCCTGCCAGCACGCCGGTCTGCTCCGCCGGAACGCTGCTTGTATCGCCGCCGTTCGCATCATAAATGATGCTGTACTTTCTTTCCAGTACATCTACCGTACCGTTATCATTCTCGTCGTAGCCCCACAGCGCATACACGATGACCTCTTCACCGTCCGCATCCGCCGCACGCGCAGGCATTCCGTATTTAGAGCCGCTCTCAAAGTACTCCGGCAGAGTGCCATCCTTCTGATAGATCTCACTATCCGCAGTCTCTGTCCAACCTATGAACAGGATCGGGGCAGTCTTGCCGTTTATTTCTCCGTTGGCATGCTTCGGTACTTCTCTCGTCAGATTGGTCGTCGTTCCGCCAAGCAGTCCGGCTTCTGACGTAGGCGCCGCAGAGCTGCCGCCATTTACCTCGTAAACGAGCGTAAACTTATTCTCCAGCACGTCGCCGCCGCCGAGACCGTTCTCATCATATGCCCACACCGCATACAGCACTACGCTCTTATCCGGCATGGTATACTCTGTGCCGCTCTCGTTGTACTCAGGCAGCACGGCGCTCTTATTCAGCGGAGAGCTAAGCCTGGTACGCGACCAGCCTATGAACACGACCGCCTTTCCGTTTACGGCTGCATGAGTCGGGATCAGGTCGCTGAGAGTGACCTCATCGCCCTCTCTCAATCCGGTATGCGTTTCGGGAACACTGCCATCGCCTCCGTTAAGGTGATAGGCAAGCGTGAGTTTTCCTTCGCCTACCTCGCCGTTGCTCCACACTGCATACAGGGTGATAACTGTAGAGTCGTTCGCCGGCACGTCTGTCGGCATTTCATACTGTGTTGCTGTCGCATAATACTCCGGCAGCGTGTCGCCTCTGCCATAGATCTTAGTCTGAGCCTCGGCCTCTGTCGTCCAGCCTATAAACTCTATCTTTTTGCTTGCAACATCTGCATGCGTCGGCACCATGCTTGTAAGAATTACCGTTGTCTTGGCAAGCAAATTCGGCATATCCGGCGGAGTGGCGCTGTTTCCACCGCTTATATTATACCTGAGCACATACTTGTTCTCCAGTATATCTGCACCGGTGCCTTCACCGTTCTCATCATATGCCCACAGCGCGTACAACACACGGTTTTCGGCAGCCATCACATAGGCGTCTCCCGCCTTGTAGTATTTATCCGGCAACGTACCGTCTTTTGCCAGAACATTCATACGTGTCTCTGTCCAGCCGAGGAATACAACCGCTTTATTATTCGCTCCCTGATGGGTAGGCTCTACGTCGCTTACGGATACCGTTTCTCCAACGAGCAGATTGTCTACCGCTTCCGGTCCGTCAAATCCGCCGTTAAGATCATATGTCAGCGAATATCTGCTCTCAAGCACATCGCCGCCGCCAGTTCCGTTTTCATCGTAGCTCCACAGCGCATACAGTACCGCATCCTTGCCGGGTTCCTTCGGCATGACAAAGCTTTCGCCCGCCTGATAACGCTCCGGCAGATCTGCCGCCGTTTCATTTTTGCTGTAGATCTTGCTTGTGCTCTCCTGCTCAGTAGTCCAACCGATAAATATCACGTTTTTGCCGTTCACCTGCGTGTGCGTCGGTATCACATCGCTCAATTGGATCGTCTCACCCTCAAGCAGATCATCCTGCGCCTCAGGCGCTCCGGTTCCGCCGCCCACATTATAGCTCAGCGAATATCTGTTTTCAAGCACGTCTGCGACGCCGTTTCCGTTCGCATCATAGCCCCACAGCGCATGCAGTGTAACCGTCTGCCCAATGAGTCCGGTTTCCGGCATTTGATAACTTGTTCCTGCCTCATAATATTTTTCCGGAGCCTGAGGCAGCTTGCCCGCATCGCCGCGATCAAGGATATCCCTCTGCACAGTCTTAGTCCAGCCTATAAAGACAACCGGTCTGTTGTTAGCATCGCTATGTATCGGTATCGTACTGTCGAGCGTAACGGTCTGATCCGCCTTGAGGTTCTGCATCCTTTCCGGCTCGCCGGAACCGCCGTTAGCGTTAAACTCCAACGTGTAGTATTCGACTTCCCATTCTGCGATAAGCACCATATCCCCTTCAGGATATGTGATCTCATCAGAATCTCTATAAACTACCGCACCACTGCTCGCATAAGTCGACCAACCGCTGAATACAAATCCAGCTCTTGTAAAGGTGTTGGCATTGAGCCGTGTCGGCACTCCGTATTCGATCATCTGGGGAGCCATCTCACCGCTGCCGCCGTTGTTGCTGAAGGTGATCGTGTATTTTCTCGCCTGCCATGTTGCCGTGAGAACAACTGCGGTAACATTGCCAGCTCCGTCCGTCGTTTCCTCCGCAAGCCAGCCTCTGAATATATAGTGATCGCGCACCGGATCCAGCACCTCTACGTCGTCCGTCAGAGTCACTATACGCACATCCGTTCCGGAAATATTGGTGCCGAGTATGGTGCCTCTGAGCGCTCCGCCTTCCGGCTTGAGCGTGACTTCAGTTTGATGCTTATAAGTTTTAACAGTACTGGCAAGCTCTCCGTCAACATTGGAATCCGGAGCATTATATGTCAGCGTCACATTCTCCGGCTCCCACTGTGCATAGAAGGTCGTACCGTCTCTGCTCACTGTCACGCTGGTATTCGGCTGCTGTATCGTACCGCCGTTCGGCATGGTCGACCAACCGATAAATCTCCATTCATTACGGGTAAAGCCATTCTCCGGCAGCAGCAGCTCGCCGTTAGGCACTACCTTCTCAGGAGCCATGATGCCTTCGCCGCCGTTGGAGTCAAAGTAAACCGTATACTTATTCTGCTCCCACTGAGCCTCAAGCGTGACCGCCGTGACCTTGCCGCTTTCTTCTGTCGTCTCCAGCTTCCACCCCTTGAAGGTATAACCCTCGCGCGTCGGAGCATTCAGCACGTCATTGCTCGTGAGGTTGAGCGTGCGGCTGGTATTTCCGGAAATGACCGTTCCGCAGAGCATGCCGTTCATCGTTCCGCCAGCCGGATCGATCGTTGCTTCGACGTTGTACGGGAATTCCTCAGTTACTACGTCGGCTACGCCGTCGTCATTATCGTCTACACCGAACTTGGCATAGCTCAAGCTGACCTTCTCCGGCAGCTTGTCTGCCCAAATGGCGTAGAAAGTCATTCCGTCCTTATACGGAGTGTAGGTATCTCCCGCCTGATACAGGTCGCCCGTACCGGAGGCGCTTACCGCCCAGCCCTTGAACTGTGTATTGGCAGGCGCGGTAAATATATTGCTTCCCGCCGGTCTTCCTGCCGCCGGATCGTGGAAAGTCAACTCCGTCTCGCGCGTGATCTCGATGGAGAACCCTGTTCCGACAGCGCCGTTGGGCTCGAAATATACGTTCCATTTGCCGGGCTCCCACTTGGCTTTGAGCATGATCGCTGTGACCTTGCCGCTTTCCTTGGTTTCCGTCAGCTCCCAGCCCTTGAACGTCCAGCCGTCGCGCGCCGCATCGCCCAGTGTATCGTCATTCGTAAGATTTACCATACGCGGCGTCTTGCCGGTGATGCTAACGCCGCAGAGCGTGCCGCTGATGCTTCCGCCATCAGGGTCGATAGTCGCGGGAATATTATAGGGATATTCCTCAGTAACATCGCTCGGATCGCTGTTTGCCGCATATTTTGCATAGCTCAGGCTGACCTTTTCGGGCAGCTTTTCTGTCCAGCGGGCATACAGCGTCACATCGCCCAGCAGAGGTCCGTATTCCTCGCCCGGCTGATAGAGCGTGCCGCCGGTGTACCAGGTCGCCCAGCCGGCAAACACCGTGCCGTCCGGTCCGGTAAAGCCGGGATCGGCGTTCTCCGGCAGAATCACCGTCTGGTTGCGCTCCTTTGTGATCGGAGCAACGCTGCCGCCGGTCGCGCCGTTGCCTTCAAAGGTGACGGTGTATTTCTCCAGCTCCCAAGTCGCCGTGAGGGTCACGGCCGTGACTATGTCGCCCGTCTTGGTTTCCTGGGCAGTCCAGCCCTTGAATACATAGTACTGACGAGTCGGATTTGCCACACTATTGGTGCTTTCCGTAAGCTCGATATTGTTCTTATCCGCCGTGCCGTCGATGACTACGCCGGAAATGCTGCCGCTCATCGTGCCGCCCTCGGGCTTGAGATTGAGCTTTGTTCCGCTCTTGTAGGTCACGTTTACACGGTCGGGCACGCCATCGCCGTTTTCATCGGTGGCAGCGTCCGCATAATTCAGGGTAACATTCTCAGAGGGGATATTGTCCCACTGCGCATAGAGGGTGACGTCCTCCATCGGAGTATAGCTATACCCTACGGGATATCTTACGCCTTCGCCGCTGATCCAGCCCCAGCCGGCAAAAACCTTGCCCGCAGGCGGGGTGAAGCCGTCAGTCGGAGGATTGCTTCCGTTATCCGGCAGCGGCAGAGAGCTTCCGGCATCTACAACGACCGGAGCCATATAGCCCTCGGCGCCGTTGCCGTGGAAGCTGACCTTAAAGCCGTTCTTCCACATCGCATAAAGATTAAGATTGCTTGTCGGGCGCACCCTCGCCTTATCGGCATACACCACTGCGCCGCCAGCATAGGTTGCCCATCCGTTAAAAGCGTGTCCATCCCAAACAAATCCGTTTACCGGCAGGGTCACTTCTTCCCCTTCGTCCACCGGGACAGGCTGCATGCCGCCGGAAAGCGCGCCGTTGGGGTAGAAAGTGATGATGAACACCCTCTTCCACTTGGCATAGAGGGTGATATCGCCTCTCAGCGAAATCGTATCGTTCGGCTGATAATTCGTGCCTGCGCCGTCCGCCTTGGTATTCCAGCCGTCGAAACGGTAGCCCTCGCGAGTGAAGCCGGGACCCGCATTGTCGCTGACAGTAGCGTTCACTGCTGCGCCCAAGAACGGGAAGGTCACGACCGTCTTAGCTACAGAGCCGGTCGCATCTGCTGCATTGGCGTCATAGGTTATGACATAGCCGGTCTTTGTCCACTGCGCATAAAGGCGCACCACGCCCACAGGGGTTAT
>JAFTDT010000060.1 GCA_017453985.1 Clostridia bacterium | reverse complement strand
CGCGGCACGACCGTCACCTCGTCCGCCGTTTCGCGCGCCTGCGCGCCCAGCGCCGGCAGGGCGCGCAGGCACGCCGCGATATCGTGCGAAAACGGGGGGCGCAGGAGCCCGCGCGTTTCGCCGTCCGCCAGCGCCGCGCAGAGCAGCAGGCGCTGGGCGTGCGACTTGGAGGGCGGAGCGGCAAGCTCCCCGCGCAGGGGCGCGGGCTTCAGCCGAATATCCATCACGCCAGCCCTCTTTCCAGTATCTCGCGCAGGGAGTCCGGCGGTATCTCCAGCAGCCGTCCGCGCCCCGGCTCCGCCATCAGCGCCATGGTCAGCGTGCCGCCGCGCAGCTTTTTGTCGCGCAGGGCGGCGGCGTATATTTCCGCCGCGGAAAAATCCGTCTCCGTCGGCAGCCCAAAGCTGCGCAGCGCCCGCGTCAGCAGCTCCGCGCCGCCGTGCCCCGTCAGTCCCAGCCGCTCGCAGCCGCGGGTGATCACCGCCATGCCGACGCTCACTGCCTCGCCGTGGCGCAGGGAATAGCCGCTTATTCTTTCCAGCGCGTGCCCGACCGTGTGCCCGAAGTTGAGCAGTCTGCGGCTGCCGCCGTCGCGCTCGTCCGCCGCCGTCAGCTCCGCCTTGAGCTGCACGCAGCGCGCGATCAGCTCGCCGTGCTCGAAGGCGCGTGGCTCCAGCAGCTCCGCGTCCAGCACCGCGCCGTATTTTATCACCTCCGCCATGCCCGCCGCATGCTCGCGCGGGGGCAGAGTGGCGAGGGTATCCGTGTCGCATATCACCAGCTCCGGCTGCCAGAAGGCGCCGGCGAGATTTTTTCCGGCGGCGAGATCGACGCCCGTCTTGCCGCCCACGGCGCTGTCCGCCATGCTCAGCAGGGTGGTGGGCAGATGCGCGACGCGCACGCCGCGCAGATATACCGCTGCGGCAAAGCCCGCGAGGTCGCCCGCCACGCCGCCGCCGAGCGAGAGCACCGCGTCGCTCCTGTCCAGTCCGTGCGCCGCCATGTGCTCCAAAAGGCGCGTCAGCGTGTCCATGCGCTTGCTCTCCTCGCCGGCGGGGAAGCTGAAGGGCAGGGGAGAAAATCCCGCCGAGCGCAGCGCCGCCTCCGCGCGCGCACCGTATAGCTCCTGCACCGTTTCGTCGGCAACGAGGCAGAGACGGCAGGGCGGCACGCGCCGCGCCAGCAGCTCTCCCGCACGGTCAAGCAGCCCGCCGCCGACCAGCACTTCATATTCCCGCCCCGGCAGGGGTACCGTGACGCTCCTCACCGCTCTGCCTCCGTCTTTTCAAGGCATTCGCGCAGGGCGCGCACCTTGCTTGCCAGCCGGGCAAAAGCCTCCGGCGTCAGCGCCTGCGCTCCGTCGCTCAGCGCATGGGCGGGGTCGCCATGCACCTCGATCATCAGCCCGTCCGCGCCCGCCGCGACCGCCGCCAGCGCCAGCGGCTCCACCAGCCGCGACGCGCCCGCCGCGTGGCTGGGATCTACTATCACGGGCAGATGGGTCAGCTCCCGCAGCACCGGCACGGCGGAAAGATCGAGCGTCGCCCGCGTCGCCGTTTCGTGCGTGCGGATGCCGCGCTCGCACAGCACCACCTGCCCGTTGCCGCCGCTGAGGATATATTCCGCGCTCATCAGCAGCTCCTGCAGCGTCGCGCCCGCTCCGCGCTTGAGCAGCACGGGCTTTTTCTGCCTGCCGAGCGCCTTGAGCAGCTCGAAGTTCTGCATATTGCGCGCCCCGACCTGCAGCATGTCCGCCTGCCGCAGAGTCTCAAGCTGGGAGACGTCCGTTATCTCCGTCACCGTCGGCAGCGCAGCATGCCTGCCCGCCTGCGCCAGCAGCTCCGCGCCCTCCGCGCCCAGCCCCTGAAAGGCATAGGGCGAGGTGCGCGGCTTGAAGACGCCGCCGCGCAGCATGTCCGCGCCCGCCTCGCGGACGCTTTCCGCCACGGAGCGCATCTGCTCCGCGCTCTCTACCGAGCAGGGTCCCGCGATCAGGCAAAAGCGCCCGCCTCCTATCCTCGCCGCGCCGACCTCCACCACCGTCGGCTGCGGGCGGGCGCGGCGGCTCGCCAGCTTATGCGCCTCCTGCACGCGGTGCACGCCGCGCACGCCGTCCATGGCGAGCAGCGACTCCGCACTGACGCCGGAGGCGTCGCCGATCACGCCGAGAACGATGCCGCTGTCGCCCACGGTAAGCTGCGTGTGCAGCCCCTGCCTGTGCAGCCAGTCCTCCAGCGCCTTGATCTGCGGCTTGCCGCAGTCCGGTCTGAGTATGATTATCATAAGGGTACGTCCTTTCCCTTTCGTTTATGCTGTTCAATATTATAGAGAAATTTCACGGCATTGTAAAGCGCCTGCGCGGCTCACGCCACGAATTTCTGCCCGCGCCGCGCCGCCGTATGGACAAAAGCGGCAGATTTTGGTAGAATGAAGAGGAGGTGATAAGAATGAAAGTATTGCTTATAAACGGCAGCCCGCATGAGAAGGGCTGCACCTATACGGCGCTGGCGGAGGTCGCCGCCGCGCTTGAGCGCGAGGGCATAGCTGCGGAGATCATGCACATCGGCGGCGACGTGCCGGGCTGCCGCGCCTGCGGCGCCTGCCGCGAGCTGGGGCGCTGCGTGATCGGAGACGCCGTAAACGAGGCGGCGGAAAAGGCGGAGGCGGCGGACGGCTTTGTTTTCGGCGCGCCGGTGCATTATGCCTCGCCGAACGGCTCCATGCTGGGCTTTCTCGACCGGCTGTTTTATTCCGCCGGACGGACGCTTGCCTTCAAGCCGGGGGCGGCGGTCGCTTCCGCGCGCAGAGCGGGCACGACCGCCTCGCTGGACGCGCTGATCAAATATTTCACCATCTCCAACATGCCTGTGGTCTCCTCGCGTTATTGGAGCATGGTGCACGGATGCACGCCGGAGCAGGTGCGCGAGGATCTGGAGGGAATGCAGGTCATGCGCCAGCTCGGCAGAAATATGGCGTGGCTGCTGAAGTCCATCGACGCGGGACGGCGCGCCGGCATATTGATGCCGGAGACGGAAACGCCCGTGTTTACAAGCTTTATCCGCTGATGGACGGGGTGAAGCGCGAGATCCGTCCGCTGACGGCGGACGAGCTGGGCGCGGCGCTCGATCTGGTCTGGGACGTGTTCGCCAGCTCCGTGGCGCACCGCGTCTCCGGCGAGGCGATCGACGAGTTTTGGAGCGCCATAGACTATGAATACATGCTGCACCGCTTTGGCGACGGACAGGTGCGCTTTTGGGGCGCGCTGGAGGACGGCGTGCCCGTGGGCGTGTGCGCCGTGAGAGATCCGGAGCGGATCATGCTGCTGTTCGTGGCGGCGGAGCACCAGCGCCGCGGCGTCGGCTCCGCGCTGCTGAAAAAAGCGGTCATGGACTGCAAGGCGCGCGACGGCAGTCTCGGTCGCATCACGCTGGGCGCGCTGCCCGGCTCGGTGGAGTTTTTCGAGCGGCTCGGCTTCCGCGCCGTGGGTGCGGCAGACGCCGGCGACCCGCTGTGCGCCGTGCCGATGGAGGTCACCGGCGAGGAGCCATAGACGCCGCGCCGACCGGTGAAGCTTAGCGGAAAGGGAGGTATGTCCCGTCGCAAGGAGGAGCACCGATCCCGTCGGACGGCGAGTAACGGTTTTCCGCCCCGGACATATGATGAGACAGAGGCAAGAGCCTCGCAATCTTTCTTGGGGTGTGAACAACATGGCACAGTTTCAGAACCAAGCCACTCTTTCATATAAAGGCGGCAGCGCAAGCTCCAACATCGTGACCGGCGAGCTCCTTGAGGTGCTCTCCATGACCAAGACGGCGATATCCACCGGCTACAGCCGCGGCAGCAGCATCACCTATGTGCTGAGTCTGCTCAACAGCGGCACGGCGGATATCAGCGGACTGACCGTGACGGACGATCTCGGCGAATATGACGTGGGCGGCGCGACCCTGCGCCCGCTGCACTATACCGAGGACTCGGTGCGGTACTATATCAACGGCGAGCTGCAGCCCGCGCCCACGGCGGAGGAAGCGCCGGAGGGCACGGAGCCGGCGCTTTCCTTCGGCGAGATCAGCGTACCCGCCGGCGGCAACGCCATGCTGATATATGAAACGACGGCAAATGCCTTTGCGCCGCTGACCTGCGGGAGCTGCATCACCAACACCGCGACCGCGAGCAGCGCCGCGCTGGAGGCGACCGCCTCTGCCACGGTGCCTGTGGCGGAGGAGCCGGAGCTTTCCATCAGCAAGTCGCTGTCCCCGCAGGTGCTTTCGGAGAACGAGGAGCTGACCTACACCTTTATTATACAGAACTGCGGAAACGCAGAAGCTGATGCGAGTGCGGAGATCGTCGTCACGGACGACTTTTCGCCCATCCTCAGCGACATCAGCGTGAGCTACAACGGCGCTCCGCTTGCAGAGGGCACGGATTACACCTATGACGCGGTAAACGGCGCCTTTGCCACCGTCAGCGGCGTGCTGACCGTGCCGGCGGCAAGCTATGCCCGCAGCACGGGCGGCTGGCAGGCAGTGCCCGGCACCGGTACGCTGACCGTGACCGGCACGATCTGAAAAAGCTTCTCCTGATTGAAATAAACGGCAGACGCCCCCGACGCATTATGCGCCGGGGGCGATGCATGCTGTGCGGCAAAAAGTTTTAACTGCCGGAGAGCGCCGCATGCTGTGCGGGACGCCGCCGCTTTGAGGGGGCGGCAGCAGACAGCCGCGCAGAGCACTTGCCTTTGCTCAGGCGGGGTGCAAAAAAAGCGGACGAGTTTTTGGGCATGTTGCACAAGAGCGCGTGCGCGGCAGGCGCAAAATGCGCTAAAAAGCGAGGAATTTTTCATTTTTTCTGAAAAAACGCATGCTTTAGCTGAATTATATTAGGAAAAGTACACAAAAAAAGCCCTTGACCTGTACATTGTGTACATGTTGTATAATACAAATGTTTTAAAGCGTCATGCCATAAAACAAAAAAATGGAAAGGGAGAATGAGAAATGAAAAGGTTTTTGGCTATCGCACTCGCGCTTGCGCTATGTCTGGCGCTCTTTGCCGGCTGCAATAACGACACTGGCAGCAACAACCAGAGCAGCAATCAAAGCAACAGCCAAAACAGCAATCAGAACGAAAGCTCGAACAACAATCAAAGCAGCGATACTCCCGCAAAGCCCAAGATGATCACCTATGCTGTGGATTATGACATCACCTCGATGGACCCGCAGATCAGCGGTGACAGTGCGGCGGCGACGGTCATTCTCATGACCAACGAGGGTCTGCTGCGTGAAAAGGGCGGCGAGATCGTCCCCGGCATTGCCGAGACGTGGGAGGTCTCCGAGGACGGACTGACCTACACCTTCCACCTCCGCAAGAGCACGTGGAACGACGGCACCCCGCTGACGGCGCACGACTTTGTGTACTCCTACCGCCGCATGCTGGATCCTGCCGCGCCCACCAATTACATCGAGAACGGCTATGTGCTGAAGAACGGTCAGGAGTTCAGCTCCGGCCAGTGCAGCGCCGAGGAGCTGGGCGTTGAGGCTCCTGACGACTACACCCTCGTCCTCACGCTGTCAAAGCGCGACAACACCCATCTGTACAACCTGAGCCGCACCACCTGCTGGCTGCCGATCAACGAGGCGGCTGACAAGGCGGCGGGCGGCGTCGGCTATTACGGCTCCGACAAGGATAAGCTGCTGACCAACGGCCCCTTCAACCTCACCGATTGGAGCCGCGAGGCTTCCGTCACCATGGAGAAGAACCCCGCCTATTGGAACGCGGGCGAGATCAAGCTCGATATCTGCAAGGGTATTGTGGGCGCGAGCGGCGCCGCCGGCGTGGACATGATGCTGGCGGGCGAGCTGGACTTCATGACCACCAACGTGCGCACCGAGTCTTCGCAGCTCCGCGACGCGGGCTTCAATGTTGAGGCATACACGGGCGCTTACCGCTATCTGTACTTCAACGGCAATCCGGGCGAAAAGACGCAGGCGGGCTTCTGCATGGCGAACAGCCACTTCCGCCGCGCCATCAACTATGTCATCAACCGCAACGCGCTGGCGCAGGTCGTCTCGCTCGACTGCGAGCCGTCCTACCGAGTGATCATGCCCTCCGAGCCTGGCGTAGGCGGCAAGACGATCAACGAGATGTATCCGCGTGAGTACTGGAATCTGGACGGCGACATCGAGAAGGCAAAAGCAGAGCTGGACATCGCGCTGCAGGAGCTGGGACTGAGCAGCCCGGCAGACGTGCCGCCGCTGTACCTGCTGTGCTACGACTCTCAGGACAGCACCATGGTGCTGCAGGCGTATCAGGATATGCTCAAGACCGGTCTGGGCATCGAGTCCACCGTCAATCCGCAGGCTATCCAGCAGATGCGCGAGCTGTGGCACACCGGCTATTGGGATGTGTTCGTCATGGACTGGGGCTTCCGCGCTCCCAACTGGGGACAGCGCGCAGACAACTGGTACCGCAGCGACGGACGCAGCTATAACGACAACGGCTATGTGAACGCCGCCTTCGACGCCAAGAAGGACGAGTTTGACAACGCCGTAAGCGAGGAGGAGGCGATCCGCCTGCTGGTCGAGCTGGAGGAGATCTTCTGCGAGGACGCGGCTTCCGCCATCGTGGCATGGACGCAGTATTCCGTCTGTCACACCGACCGCATCAAGGGCATACTTCTTTCCACCTACGCCGACTTCACCTTTGCCGACGTAGTGGATTAATCTGACGCAACTCAGGTCTGCGTCGGCAGGCAACTGTCGGCGCAGAGTTATACACAAAAACAGCCGCAAGGCTAAAGGGGGTTTTGTATGTTAAGGTATATCGGCAAGAGACTGGTGCTGTCGCTGATAACGCTGCTGGTGCTTGCCACGCTGACGTTTTTTCTGGTAAAGCTCATACCCGGAAACCCGTTCCTTGACGAGACGCTGCCGCCGGAGGTGCAGGAGAGGCAGGCGGAATACTACGGGCTGAACAAGCCGATCTACGAGCAGTATTTCGTTTATATGGGCAACCTGCTCAAGGGCGATCTGGGCACCTCGCTCAAGTATCAGGGGCGTTTGGTGGTGGACTTCATCAAGGAGTTTTTCCCGAACTCCTCCAAGCTGGGTCTTACCTCGATGATATTCAGCTGGGCGACGGGACTGCTTGCGGGCATCATCTGTTCGCAGTTCAAGGATAAACCGATCGACTATATTCTGGTCTTTATCGCGGTGCTGGGCATCGCCCTGCCCTCGATGGTGGTGGGACCTGTGGTGCGCTACACCTTCGGCGTCAAGCTGGGGTGGCTGCCCGTTTCGGGACTGGGCGACACGTGGAAGCAATTCGTCATGCCCGTGTTCTGCATGGGCATCGGCAGCCTCTCCGGACTGACGAGAGGCATGCGCGCCACCATGCTCGGCGTCACCACGGAGGACTATATCAAGACCGCCCGCTCCAAAGGGCTGTCGCCCTTTCAGGTGGTCTGGAGGCATGAGATCCGCAACGCCATCATTCCGATGATAACCGGTCTCGGCTCTACCATCGCCGGCATCTTCACCGGCTCCTTCGTCATTGAAAAGCTTTTCGTCATACCCGGACTCGGCAAGCATTTCACCAACTCCGTCACGGCGCTGGATTATCCGCTGATCATGGGGCTGACGCTGTTCTACGGCGCCATACTCATTCTCGGAAATCTGCTGGTCGATATCCTGTACGGAGTCGTCGATCCGCGTATCCGCGTATCATAAGGGAGGAGGCAGAGCATGGATAAGAATATCGCTTTCGAGCAGAACGCATTTGACCGTCTGCCCCCCGATTCCTTCGAGCGCGAGAAGATCGCCCGTCCGCCCACGACCTATGCGCAGGACGTGTGGCGCAGCTTTAAAAAGAGAAAGACCGCCGTGCTGGGCGGCGTGGTGCTGATATTGCTCCTCATCATGGTGCTTATCGGTCCCTATCTGAGCAAATATGACTACATCACCAACGACTATACCGCCATCAACAAGGCGCCCTACGGCGACCACTGGTTCGGCACCGACACGCTCGGCCGCGACATGTGGGTGCGCGTATGGCAGGGCGGGCGCATCTCGCTCTTCATCGCCGTCGTCGCCACCATAATCCCATGGGCGTTCGGCATGATTTTGGGAGGGCTGTGCGGTTATATCGGCGGCAAGCTGGATATGATCGTCATGCGCTGCGTGGACGTGCTGCTGGGCATACCGTCCATGATACTGAACATACTGCTGATGGTCGTCATGGGCGCGGGCAATATCGGCACGCTGATCATCGCCTTCAGCGTCACCGGCTGGCTGGGCGCCTGCCGCGGCACCCGCGGACTGGTGCTGCAGCTCAAGGCGAGGGAGTTCGTCATGGCGTCGCAGACGCTGGGCGCCTCCAGCTCGCGCATCATACTCAAGCACCTGCTGCCCAATACGCTGGGTGTCACGGTGGTCAGCATCTCCGGCGCAATTCCCGGCGCCATCTTCCACGAGGCGTTCCTGAGCTACATAGGTCTGGGCGTCGGTCCTCCGAATCCGAGCTGGGGCTCGCTGATCAAGACTGCCTCGGAGGTATTTAAAGAATACCCTTATCAGTTCGCCTTCCCCTGCATCTGCGTGGCGCTCACCATGCTGAGCTGCAATCTGCTGGGTGACGGACTGCGCGACGCGCTTGACCCGCGTCTGCGCTCCTGAGGAGGTGTACGGACATGGCTGAAATGATCAAAAAGGACCCCGTGCTGTCCGTAAAGGACCTCAAGGTTTCCTTCAGCACCTATGCCGGCGAGGTACAGGCTGTGCGCGGCGTGACGTGGGAGCTGGGACGCGAGGAGACCATCGCCATAGTCGGCGAGTCCGGCTGCGGCAAGACCGTCTCCATTCAGACTGCCATGGGTCTGCTGGCGAAGCCCGCCGGCAGGATCAAGGAGGGCAGCATAATCTTTGACGGCAAGGACATAACCAATTATACGGCAAAGCAGATGCGCTGGATACAGGGCAACGAGATGACGATGATATTCCAGGACCCGCTGACCTATCTCAACCCAACCATGCGCGTCGGCAGGCAGATCGCAGAGGCATATCTGCAGCACCACCCCGGCATGAAGAAAAAGGACGCCGAGGAGCGCGTGCTGGAGTTCATGCGCAAGGTCAGTCTGCCCAATCCGGAGGAAAACATGCGGCGTTATCCGCACGAGCTTTCCGGCGGCATGCGGCAGCGCGTGATGGTTGCCATGGCGCTGATCTGCGAGCCGAAGATACTCTTTGCCGACGAGCCGACCACCGCCCTCGACGTGACTATTCAGGCGCAGATAATCGACCTGATGAAGACGCTCAAGAGCGAGATCAGCGGCTCCATCGTCCTGATAACGCACGACCTCGGCGTCGTCGCCAATATGGCGGAGCGCGTGTATGTCATGTACGCGGGGCAGATCGTCGAGCACGGCTGTCTGGACGAGATATTCGAAAACCCGCGCCATCCCTATACCATCGGGCTGCTGCGCAGCGTCCCGCGTCTCGACACGGAGGACAAGGTGGAGCTGGCGTACATTCCCGGCTCGCCGCCCGACCTGCTGGCGCCGCCGGTCGGCTGCGCCTTTGCGGAGAGATGCCCCTTCGCCATGAATATCTGCAAGGCATGGCAGCCGGAATACAAGTATTTTGACGAAACCCATTATTCCGCCTGCTGGCTGAACGAGCCGGCGGCGATGGAAAAATGGGGCGACATAACCGCCAAGGGGGTGTTCGGAGATGTCTGACGAGCTTATTCGGGTGGAAAATCTGAACAAGAACTTCCCGCGCTCGCGCGGGCGCGTGCTCAAGGCGCTGGGAGGCGTTTCCGTTTCCATCGGCAAGGGCGAAACGCTCGGTCTGGTGGGCGAGTCCGGCTGCGGCAAGACCACGCTCGGACGCTGCATGGTAAAGCTGCACAAGCCCGACGGCGGCAAGATATTCTTCAAGGGCAAGGACATCTGGACGATGGACAAAAAGGAGGCGCTGGACTATCGCAAAATGGTGCAGATAGTCTATCAGGATCCCTATGCCTCGCTCGACCCGCTGATGGTCATCAGCGACTCCATTGCCGAGGGACTGGACATTCACGGACTGGTCAGCAAGGAAAACCGCTATGAAAAGGTCTATGAGCTGCTGGAAATGGTCGGGCTGACGCGCGAGCACGCCAACCGCTTCCCGCACGAGTTTTCCGGCGGACAGCGGCAGAGGATCGGCATCGCCCGCGCGCTGGCGCTCGATCCCGAGCTGGTGATATGCGACGAGCCGATAAGCGCGCTTGACGTGTCGATACAGGCGCAGGTCGTCAACCTGCTGATGAGGCTCCAGAATGAAAAGGGACTGTCATATCTCTTCATCACCCACGATCTGGCGATGGTGAAGCAGATTTCAAACCGCATCGCGGTCATGTATCTCGGCGCGATCATGGAGCTGGCGCCCAGCGATACGCTGTACCGCGAGCATATGCACCCCTACACGCGCGCGCTGCTGAGCGCGATACCGATCCCCGATCCCAAGGTAGAGCGCGAGCGCAAGCGCATTCTGCTGGAGGGCGACGTACCCAGCCCGATAAATCTCGGCGCAGAGTGCAAGTTCTCCAAGAGATGTCCTTACGCGACGGACGTGTGTCTCGACCGCGCGCCGGAGCTGGAGGAGGTCGCTCCCGGGCATTTCGTAGCGTGCCATAATAAGGCTCAGCTCCGCTGAGCGAACTGCAATACAGACAAAGGCAAAATGGGAGAGCCGTG
>JAFTDT010000059.1 GCA_017453985.1 Clostridia bacterium | reverse complement strand
TCGGGAGTCAGCGGCACATAGCCGCGGGAAAGGCTGCCGCCGAGGTTCTCCGCCATGGTGTCGATCAGCTTGTCGTCGATGCCGACCTCATGCAGCGTCATGGGTATGCCCAGCGCCTTGAAATAGTCGCGCAGCGCCGCGATGCCGTCGCGCGCCGCCGCCCATTTGTCGCCGCCGTCCTCTATGCCCCAGACATTCACGGCAAAGTCCACAAAGCGATCCAGCGTGCTCTCGCTCAGCACATAGTCCATCCAGTGCGGCGTGACTATCGCCAGTCCGACGCCGTGTGTGATGTCGTAATAGGCGCTGAGCTGATGCTCGATGCCGTGCACCGACCACGGCACGCCCTTGCCGGCGCTGAGCGTGCCGTTTATCGCCCAGCTCCCCGCCCACATGAGATTGGCGCGCGCCTCGTAATCATTGGGATCGCGTATCGCGCGTATGCCGTATTCCACACAGGTCTTGAGCACAGCCTCGGTCATGCGGTCCTGAAGGTATGCCTTTTTCGGGGAGAAATAATTCTCCATGGCGTGCGACATGATATCCGCCGTGCCGGCGGCGGTATGCCACGCATTGACCGTGAAGGTGTAGGACGGGTCCATGATAGATGCGCGCGGGCACATCGCCGGGTGCCCTATCGAACGCTTTTCATTGGTATCCATATTGCTGATAACGCCGACGGGATCCATCTCCGATCCGGTCGCCGCCAGCGTCAGCACCGTAACTATCGGCAGCACCTTGGTGATGAGGCTGCGATCCTTGACCAGATCCCATGCGTCGCCGTCGTAAAACGCCGCCGCGGCGATCGCCTTGGCGCAGTCGATGCTGGAGCCGCCGCCGATCGGGAGCAGCAGATCGATCTTATGCTCGCGGCACAGCTCCGCGCCGCGGTTGACCGAGGTGACACGGGGATTCGGCTCCACACCGGACAGCTCGAAATATTCCACGCCGCTCGCCCTCAG
Organism: Clostridia bacterium; assembly: GCA_017453985.1. Taxonomy (GTDB): domain Bacteria; phylum Bacillota; class Clostridia; order Oscillospirales; family Butyricicoccaceae; genus RGIG3726. The sequence continues at coordinate 32,958 of JAFTDT010000059.1, read as the reverse complement.
CGAAGAGGTCGCCGCATCGAAGATGCCGTTGCGTTTTATGCTGCCGCCGCCATAGACGATCAGCGCCCGCGAGCCGTATTTTTTCGCCACCTCGCCCAGACGCTCTATCTGACCCTTGCCGAAATAGATCTCAGTCGGTATCGACCACACAAAATTGTCCATAATATCTTCCCTTCTTTTTTATATTTACACATTTTTACTGCCGTTATGCGCCCTTTTCGTCGGTTATGCCAATTCACGGCGCTTCATGCATACAGTATATCATGCGCTTTTGCGATTGACAACCGGCGCTTAAACATTTATTCTTATAATAGGTAAATATGGAGGTGGCTCCCACGTGGAAATGTACAACATCTACAAGCATATAATCGACGGCTGCGACGAGGCGCTGAAGGATTCCTTCGTCCGCCGCATGGAGGCTTCGGTGAACATCGCCGAGGCAAAGCTGCAAAGCGGCAAGCCGGTGTATGAGCCGGAGAGCGAGCGGAATATCCTCCTGCGTGCAGGAGCCGGACTTTCGCCGGAGCTGCAGAGCAAGGCATATTCCCTCTGGAAAAACCTGCAGCGGCTCGGCCGCGGGCGGCAGTACCGCTATTTCATCATGAACGACCCCGATCTCAGGCTGCCGCACGAAGAACACATCACCGATCACGCGCCCGCCGGCTCGGCTCTCTGTCCGGAGAGCATCGCGCGCAGCGTATCCTCCGTTCTCGATCTGGAGGCAAGCCCCTGCCCCTCCATACAGTCCGCCATCGACGGGCTGCTGGCAGACAGCGGAGCATATGCTGCGGTGGAGCTGAGCAGCTTTTACGAAACGGATTGGCTGTACAGCATGATACTCCCTCTGCCGGTCTATATCCACGCGATACTGCCCACCGCCGACGGCTCGCTTATCGCCTGCCTCTCAAAATCGCTGATCAACACTCCCGAAAAGAGCATCATAACCGTAGCCTTCACGCCGGATTCCGATGCCCACGGCTCGCTCGCGCAGGCATTGTCCGTGTTTTCGGACTTCAATATCAATATCGAATATATGCGGCTGAAAACTCCCCGCGGCGGCGATATGTCCGCAGAGCCAAGCGTAACCTTTGTGGAGATCACCTCGCGGCTCACCTCGACGGACACGCGCGCGGCGCTGTTCCAGCTCCAGAGCGAGCTGCCCATGTGCCGCGTGCTCGGCTACCGCAAAAACCTCTGACTGCTTATGAACGGCTTTGCAAACGATCGCGGCTCGATATTTATCCCGCGCGCGGAGCTCAACACAGGCTCCGACGCGCCTGTTCTCGCGCTCGGCGCCGCCGCCGGAGACCGGATCTGTCTCCTTGACCGCCGCGGCGCGCATATCTCCTCGCCGGCGCAGGTCATCACCGCCGATCTTCTGCGCTGCGAAGAGCTGATCGGCGAGTTTCTCGCCGATTTTTCCGAGCCGCCGCAGATTGTTGCATATGACCCCGCGCCCGGCTGTCTCGCCGCAAATCTCGCCAAGATATATCTGGCAGAGCACCCTACGGCGCGCGCCGTGCCCGTGCTGCACCGGCAGGCGCACATTGCCGCCGTGCTTGCTGAGCACGACGTCGGCGGCGAGGTCTGCGCCCTCATGCTGGACACAGACTCCTACGGCGGCGACGGCGCTCTGTGGGGCGGCGACCTGATGACCGGCTCCGCCGCGGCGTCGGAGCGCATCGGGCACATGCACCATCTCAAGCTGCTGGGATACAGTGCTGACAGCTATCAGCCATGGCGCACGGCGATCGCCGCCGTCGCCTCCGTTTGCGGCAGGGACAAGGCGATAGAGCTTTTTTCCGCCCGCGCCGACGTGGAGCGCGTGCTGCACCTCGCCACTCTGGACGGCATCGCGCCGCTTTCCACCTCCATGGAACGACTTTTTGAGGTCATTTCCGTCATAGCCGGACTGGCAGACGATTTTCTGCCGGAAGCGCCGCCGCACGAGCTTTTGAATGAGGCGTGCGATCCAGAGGCCTCCGGCGTGTATTCCTTCAATCTGGTCAGAAACTCCGCCGGACTCATTGAGTTCGACTGGACTCCCATCGTACGCGACGCGGTAACGGATATGCTTGCCGGCGAAAGCGCCGGCACCGTCTGCTCGCGTTTTCAGCGCAGCATCTCGCTGCTTGCCGAGGATATCGCCATCAGACACTGCATGGGGCGTCCGACGCTGCTGTGCGGCGAGCTTTTCAGCGACGAGCGTCTGCTGCGCGGCTGCATCAGCAGCTTCCGCGTGCGCGGAGTGCCGGTATATTCCGGCAGGCTTGTCCCCGGCACAGACCGCTTCATCAGCTTCGGTCAGGCGGCGGCCGCTGCGGCAATGAACGGCAGATGACCCGTGCCGCGGGATTTATATCAATACTAAAAATGCAAAGGAATGATATCAATGTCGGTTATTGAAAAACGTCTTGCAGAGCTTGGCTACGAACTGCCGCCGGCGCCTGGTCCGATGGCAAACTACGTCAGCGCACAGCGCTGCGGCGACGTGATGTACCTCTCCGGCTCGGGTCCCATCATCGGCAGCAAATTCATCATGCAGGGGCTGGTGGGACGCGAGATCAGTCTGGAGCAGGGCTATGAGGCGGCAAAGCTCGGCGCGCTCAACCTCATTTCCGTGCTGAAGCGCGAGCTGGGCGACCTCGACCGCGTCGAGCAGATAGTCAAGCTGCTCGGCTTCGTCGCCAGCGCGCCCGACTTTTATCAACAGCCCGCGGTAATAAACGGCGCCTCCGACGTTTTCGTAGAGGTTTTCGGCGAAAAGGGCAAGCACGCCCGCTCCGCCGTCGCCGCGCCGGTGCTGCCCTTCAATCTCCCCGTCGAGGTGGAGATCGTGGTCAAGATACGAGACTGAGCCATGTATAAAATTTCCGTCGTTGAGGACGACCCCGTGATATCCTCCCTGCTGTGCAAAAATCTGCAGAAATGGGGCTATGAAACGCATTGCGTCACCGATTTTCAGAACGTGGCGCAATGTGTTTTGCTCGCTCAGCCGCATCTGGTGCTGATGGATATCCTGCTGCCGTATTTCAACGGCTTTTACTGGTGCGCGGAGGTCAGACGGCACTCCGACGTGCCGGTCGTCTTTCTTTCCTCTGCCTCCGACAACATGAACATCGTCATGGCGATGAACATGGGCGGGGACGACTTTATCACCAAGCCGTTCGACCCCGACGTGCTGATTGCCAAGCTGCGCGCCGTGCTGCGCCGCGTATATTCGCCTGCGGAGCAAAATCTCATGCTGCAATGCGGAGACATGCTGCTCAACCTCGCCGACCAGTCGCTCTCCTGCGGCGGACAGCGGCTGGAGCTGACGCGCAACGAGCTGCGCATACTGCGCCTCTTGCTCGAGAACCGCGGCAGCATCGTCAGCCGCGAGCGCATCATCGAGGCGCTGTGGGAGAGCGAGGACTTCATCGACGACAACACGCTGACCGTCAATATAAACCGTCTGCGCGGCAAGCTGCGGCAGGTCGGGCTGGACGAGCTGATAAAGACTCGCAAGGGCGCGGGCTATCTGGTGGAATGAAAAGGTTTTTTGCTCAGGTGCTTTCCTATATCGGGCGGCATTCGCTGCCGCTTGCGGCGCTGGCGCTGTCCTTGGCGGCGTTTTTCGCCGTGTTCTTTCTCTATTCTCTGCCGCTTGAGCCGGTGCTTTACGCCGCAGTCATCTCGCTGCTCACCTTCACCATCTTCGGCGTGCTGGGATTTATCCGCTACCGCCGGCGGCTGACCGCGCTGGAGCGCGTGTGCGAGAGCATCCATGTATCCGTGGAGGAGCTTCCGCCGCCAAGCGGCAGACTGGAGGCGCAATACCGGCTGCTTGCCATGCGTCTGTGCCGCGAGCGCGCCGCGCTGACCTCGCAGAGCGACATTGCCCTCTCGGATATGACGGAATATTACACCATGTGGGCTCATCAGATAAAGACGCCGATCTCCGCCATGCGGCTGGTGCTGCGGGAGCAAGGCGACGACCCGGAGCTGAGCGAGCAGCTCTTCCGCATCGAGCAGTATGTGGACATGGCGCTCGGCTATATGCGCTCGGAGAACATATCCGCCGACCTGCTGATCCGGCGCTGCCCGCTTGACGATATTATCAAGCAGGCACTGAAAAAATATTCCCGCTCCTTCGCCCGCAAGCGGCTGACGCTGAATTACGAGCCGAGCGGGCAGACGGTGCTGACGGACGAAAAATGGCTCTGCTTCGTCATCGAGCAGCTTCTCTCCAACGCGCTGAAATATACCCGCGAGGGCAGCATATCCTTGTTTTGGCTGGGCGGGGCGCTGAATATCTGCGACACCGGCATCGGCATCCGCGCCGAGGATCTGCCGCGCATCACGGAAAAGGGCTTCACCGGCTACAACGGGCATATGGACAAGCGTTCCACCGGCATCGGGCTGTATCTCTGCCGCCGCGTGCTCGGCAAGCTCTCGCACCGTATGGAGATAAGCTCCGCAGAGGGGCGCGGCACGCAGGTGCGCATATTTTTCGACTAAGCTTACAAAAATGTAATATACCGACCGGAGAATGTAAGCCAAAGCTATGGCAGACCGTCCTCCGGTTTGTTATTATTACAGCAGTAAAATACGCAAAGGAGGCTTTACCCATGTCCTTACTGGAAGTAAAAAATCTGAAGAAGATATACACCACCCGCTTCGGCGCGCAGCAGGTGCAGGCGCTGAGCAACGTGTCCTTTTCCGTGGATGCGGGCGAATATGTCGCCATCATGGGCGAGTCCGGCTCCGGCAAGACGACGCTGCTGAACATCGTCGCCGCGCTTGACAAGCCGACCAGCGGCGACGTGCTGCTCGACGGCAGGAGCATCGTTTCCATCGGAGAAAAGGAGATTTCCGCATTCCGCCGCGACAATCTGGGCTTTGTCTTTCAGGACTTCAATCTGCTGGACACCTTTTCCGTCACGGACAATATCTTTCTGCCGCTCGTGCTGGCGGGCAAATCCTACGACGAGATGCGCCGCCGCATGGAGCCGATAGTGCAGACGCTGCGGATAACGGACATACTCAGCAAGTTCCCCTATGAGATTTCCGGCGGACAGAAGCAGCGCACGGCGGTCGCCCGCGCGCTGATAACCGACCCGCGCCTCATCCTTGCCGACGAGCCGACCGGCGCGCTGGACTCCCGCGCCACGGACGAGCTGCTGGACATATTCTCCCGTATCAACGCCGACGGACACACGATACTGCTCGTCACGCATTCGCTCAAGGCGGCGAGCCGCGCGGGGCGCGTGCTGTTCCTGCGCGACGGCGAGGTGTTCCACCAGCTCTACCGCGGCGACCTCTCCAATGATGAGATGTACGCCCGCATATCCGACACGCTGACGATGCTGATGGCGGGTGGACGCAAATGAGCAGGAGATTCTTTTATTCCCGTCTGGCGCTGAGCAATCTCCGCAAGAACAGCCGCATATACGCGCCCTATATCTTCGCCTGCTCGGTTTCGGTAATGATGCTTTACATCATGCTTTTCCTGCTTTTCAGTCCCGGTCTCCACGAAATGGACAGCACGAGCCTTATCACCGTGATGGGACTCGGCTGCATCGTCATCGGTTTTTTCTCCACAGGACTTTTGTGGTATACCAACAGCTTTTTGATAAAGCGGCGCAAGAAGGAAATCGGACTCTTCAACATACTCGGCATGGAAAAGCGCCATATCGCGCGGCTGATGGCGACGGAAACCGTCTTCACCGCCCTGCTGTCCATCATAAGCGGACTGCTGCTCGGCATTCTCTTCTCCAAGCTGGCGCTGCTCGCGCTGCTGCGGCTGGCAGGCTTGCAGACGCAGTTTGGCTTTTCCGTGCCGCTGCCCGCCGTACTTATCACTCTGCTGTTTTTTTTCGTAGAATTTCTGTTCATACTGCTCACCAATATAGGCCGCGTACATCTGGCACGCCCGATAGAGCTGCTGTACGGCGGCAGTGTCGGTGAGCGCGAGCCGCGCGCGAGCTGGCTGCTGACGCTCCTCGGCGTGCTGACGCTCGGCGCAGGCTATGCAATGGCGCTTAGCGTCCGTTCTCCCCTGCGCGCGCTGGAGCTGTTTTTCATCGCGGTGATGCTCGTCATCATCGGCACCTACTGCCTCTTTACCTCCGGCAGCATCGCCATGCTCAAGGCGATGCGTCGGAATAAAAAATACTACTACCGCACCGACCATTTCACCGCCGTTTCCGGCATGATATACCGCATGAAGCAGAACGCCGCGGGGCTTGCCTCCATATGCATACTCTCCACCATGGTGCTGGTGATGCTCTCGACCACGGTATGCCTGTACTTCGGGATAGACGACGCGCTGCGGGCGCAGTTTCCGCGCAATATCGGCGTCACCGGCATCAATATGACCGCGGAGCAGGCGCACGAGCTGGAGCGCAGGCTGAACGAAGCGGTTGAGGAAAGCGGCATCGAGACGGAAGGCGTCGTCAGCTACCGATACGCTTATTTTTCCTACAGCGGGACGCAGAGCGACTCTACCATCTATCTGATTCCGCCGGAAGAATATGAGCGCATGGGCGGCGAGCCGGTGACGCTGGCGGAAAACGAAGTGCTGGTATATTCTCCGGACGAGGATTTCCGCGAAAGCACGGTCACGCTGCGCGGCACGGAGCTGCGCGTGGCAGGCGTGCTTGACTCGCTGAACGTGGCGGAAAGCGAAAGCACCAGCACCCGCGTCTCTCTGAACGGCATGCCCCTGCGCTATCTCATAATGCGCGAGGACACGATAATGCGGATATATCCGGAAACCAACGATTTGGACTATTACTACGGCGTCGACGTGCCCACCTCGCGCGAGGCGCAGCGTGAGCTGCACGTCATGCTCTCCCTGACCGCCGGCGAATACTCCCAAGAGCTGCCCTCCGGCGTATTCGCGCGCACCCGCTGCGCGGAGGACGCCCGCGGCTACTTTATCCAGATGTACGGCGGACTGTTCTTCCTCGGCATATTCCTCTCGCTGCTGTTCATCTCGGCGACCGCCATGATAATGTATTACAAGCAGATTTCCGAGGGCTATGACGACAAGGTGCGCTTTGAGATAATGCAGAAGGTGGGCATGAGCCGCGCCGAGGTGCGGAAAACCATACGCTCGCAGGTGCTTATCGTGTTCTTTCTGCCTCTGCTGGCGGCGGCGGTGCATGTCGCGGCGGCGTTCAACATGATATCCCGCCTGATGGCGGTGCTGGACCTTGTCAATCTGCCGCTGTTCATCATCTGCACGCTCGCCACCCTCGCGCTGTTCGGCGTGCTTTACGCCGCGGTGTACGCGCTGACGGCAAGGGCATATTACCGCATCGTGGAATGACCCGGCAGGCAGAATGCAAGCCCCGCAGGACGGGGATTGCTTATCCCGGCAAATACTGTTTTGAAGAAGGATTTGATAATGAATAAGAAAGTTTACCTTATAATGCCGATTCTTGTTTTGACAATGCTGTTGCTGTGTTCCTGCGCGTTTATCCGGTATCCCATGAACAAGGAAAAATGCGGTCTGACGGTAAATGACCGGATCACGGTGTCGTACAACGAACACGACTATGTTATCATCAACGAAAGACTTGACGCCGAAGAAATAGGCGCATGGATAGGCGTTGTCAACAAGAACATATCGGGCGTTATGTTTGCTTCTGTCTATACCGACAAGAAAAATGCCGATATGATAAACATTTCAATCAATGATGCGTTTTTCCGTGCAATTGCAACAGATAAACTGCTTGATGAAATGAGTCTGTTTGAATTAGATGCATATCAAGCATATCAAGCAGGTGTGCAGACGGTTAGCATTGATGAAAGCAATGCCTTGCAGCTGCTTTTTAACGGAAATACTTATGCGGTAACTGACAGGCAAATTGCGAGAAGCGATTTGGGCGCCTTTGTTTGCAGTATAGCACGCAGCCTTACTTGTGATGCCGATACGGGCAGAATAATACCCAAGGATGAGGCTCTCGCCGTAGATTGGGATGGAAGCCTCAAGCAAAACCGCCGGTTGCTGAATTACGGAAATGTTTATTGGGCAAAAAATACAGATGATTTGGCTGTCGGTATAAACGGAGAATTCCGCATAGCAGCCAAACAATGACAAGAAGCCGATACAATTGAACGCTGACGGCAAGAGCATATTGCCGCATCGCGCAATGACACGGCACGCCAAAAGCAAGCCCGCAGAATGGTTAAGCGCCTATTATCGGAAGGGAGACAAAAAAACGAGCATACCGATCATAACGGCAATCTGTGCCGCGATCACTGCAGTCATCTGTTCTTTATACGGCAAAAGCAAAGATAAAAAGAAGTAAAAATTTACAGTACGTCTCAGGTAAAGATATCGCGCAATCAATTTCAAGGCATAAAAAAATCTGCCCCCTGTCGGGGCAGATTTTTTACGCTTCTATTCAGTTTTTCTTGGGCTCCAGCGCCTTGTAGACGACCGCTGCAAGCGCGGCGCCCACCAGCGGACCTGCGATGAACACCCAGATATCCGCTATCGGGGCGCTGTTGCCGGAAAAGGCGGCGACGAGCGCGGGACCGAGGCTCCTCGCGGGGTTCACGGAGGTGCCGGTAAGTCCGATGCCGAGGATGTGCACGCCCACCAGCGTCAGACCGATGACCAGTCCGCCGAAAGAGCCGTGCGACGCCTTCTTGGACGTGACGCCGAGGATATTGATCACGAAGATGAAGGTCAGCACTATCTCGACCAGCAGTCCGGCGATGGCGTTGCCGCCTACGCCGGCGAGACCGTTGGAGCCGAAGCCGCCGGTCATATCCTTGACGCTGCCGAGATTGAATATCAGGGCAAGCACGCCCGCGCCGGCGAAGCCGCCGATGCACTGGGAAATGACGTAGCACAGAAAATCCTTGCCGCTCATGCCGCCGCTGAGCAGCACGCCGAGCGAAACCGCCGGATTGATGTGGCAGCCGGAGATGTTGCCGATGGAATACGCCATCGCCACGATGGACAGACCAAAGGCAAGCGCCGTCAGGATATATCCGCCTCCGCTCGCAGCGTCACAGCCGACGAGCATCGCGGTGCCGCAGCCGAGGACTACGAGCACCATGGTACCAATACACTCTGCTAAATACTTTTTCATGGGTATTCCCTCCTTTACGTTATGAATGATACCACCGTTTTCCAAAAATTACAAGTCTTTTTATTGCGTCCGATTTTATTTGCGCTGATTTGTTCATCTTTTTATTGCCATTCCGCGATTTCAGCGATATAATAAGATGATAAGTTATGTTTTAAAAATCATTCGGGAGTGATATCATATGTCTGACAGCGCACGCTTAGCGCAGCTTTTGTTTCCCCACATCACCCAGACGCCTGCCCAGCTCATGGAGCAGGTATATCCGCCCCGCGAGCTGCCGGAGGGCGCGGTCGTGACCCGCTTTGCCCCCAGCCCGACGGGATTTATGCACATCGGCAATGTTTTTACCTCGCTGGTGGCAGAGCGCGCCGCCCATCTCAGCGGCGGGCGCGTGATACTCCGCATCGAGGACACCGACAAGAAAAGAGAGGTCGAGGGCGGCGCGGAGCTTATCGTCCGCGGTCTTTCGGACTTCGGCATATATTTTGACGAGGGCGTGCTGCCCGGCGGCGAGCAGGGCGCATACGGACCTTACCGACAAAGCATGCGTGCAGAGCTGTATCATGTGTTCTGCAAGGATTTGGTAGAGCGCGGGCTGGCATATCCCTGCTTCTGCACGGAGGACGAGCTGGCGGAGTACCGTGCCCGGCAGGAGCAAGCCGGCGTGACGCCCGGCTATTGGGGCGAATACGCGGAGAAGTGCCGCAGCCGCAGCTATGACGAAATCAAGGCGCTGGTGGACGCGGGCAAGCCCTACGTCGTCCGTCTGCGTTCCCCCGGCAAGCCCGGCGGGCGCGTCAAGCTGCGCGACGTGATACGCGGCGAGATAGAGATGGAGGAGAACTTCATCGACGTGGTGCTGCTGAAGAGCGACGGCATCCCGACCTATCATTTCGCCCATGTGGTGGATGACACCCTCATGCGCGTCACACAGGTGATCCGCGGAGAGGAGTGGGTCGCCTCCGCACCGATACATCTCCAGCTTTTCTGGCTATGCGGGCTTAAAACTCCAAAATACGCGCACGTCTCCCCCCTCATGAAGGAGGACGGCGGCGCAAAGCGCAAGCTGAGCAAGCGCAAGGACCCCGAAGCGGCGGTGAGCTATTTTTCCGAGCAGGGCTATCCTGCCTCCGCCGTGACGGAATATCTGCTGACCATCGCCAACTCCGGCTTTGAGGACTGGCGGCGGCAGAACCGCGAGGCGCCCTGCAGCGAGTTCCCCTTCTCGCTCAAAAAAATGAGCCTGTCCGGCGCGCTGTTTGACCTCGTCAAGCTGCAAAGCGTCTCCGCCGAGGTCATCTCCCGCATGACGGCGGAGGAGGTGTGCGAGAGTGTTCTGGCTTGGGCGAAGGAGTACGACGCCGACCTTTACGCGCGGCTGAGCGCGGACAAGAGCTTTGCCGCCGGCATATTCGCCATCGACCGCGGCGGCAAGAAGCCGCGCAAGGACATCGCCAAATGGAGCGACGTGCGCGGATATGCGTCCTATTTCTTTGACGATATGCTGACGCGCGAGAGCGCCGACACGCTGCCGGACGGCGAGACGCGGCGGGCGATACTTCAGGCGTATCTGGAGGTGCTGGACGCCGCCGACGACAAGGATACATGGTTTGAAAAGATACGCGGGCTGTGCGCGCCGCTGGGCTTTTGCCCCGACGTAAAGCAATATAAGGAGTCGCCGGAGCAATACCGCGGGCATGTCGGCGACGTGAGCGCCGTGATACGCATGGCTCTCACCGGCAGACTGAATACCCCCGATCTGCACGCCATCACGGCGCTGCTGGGACAGGAGCGCTGCCTCGCCCGCATAAAGGATTATATGGAAAAGGAGTGCTGAATGATGGAAAACCTCTTTGCCGGAAACTTCATACATGATTTTATAGACAAAGACCTCGCCGAAGGCGTGTACGACCACGTGCACACCCGCTTTCCGCCGGAGCCGAACGGATATCTGCACATCGGTCACTGCAAGGCGCTGTGCATAGACTTCGGCACCGCACAGAAATATAACGGGCTGTGCAACCTCCGCTTTGACGACACCAACCCCGCCAAGGAGGACACCGAGTATGTGGACGCCATACAAGAGGATATCCGCTGGCTGGGCTTTTCCTGGGACGACAGGATGTTCTATGGCTCGGATTACTTTGAGCAGACCTACGAATATGCCGAGCATCTCATAAACAAGGGGCTTGCCTACGTCTGCGAGCTGACGCCGGAGGAGTTCCGCGAAAAGCGCGGCGACCTGACGCATCCGGCGGTCAGCCCCTACCGCGACCGCCCTGTGGAGGAAAACCTGCGCCTCTTCCGCGAGATGCGCGAGGGCAAGCACGCGGAGGGCAGCATGACGCTGCGGGCGAAGATAGACCTCGCCTCCGGCAACTTCAACATGCGCGACCCGGTACTGTACCGCATACGCTTTATCGACCACCACCGTCAGGGCAATAAATGGTGCATCTTCCCCATGTATGACTTTGCCCACCCGATACAGGACGCCATCGAGGGCATCACGCATTCCCTCTGCTCGCTGGACTATGCTGATCACCGCCCGCTGTACGACTGGGTGATAAACAACTGCCCCGTGCCCTCGCGCCCGCGTCAGATAGAGTTCGCCAGACTCGGCATCAATTACACCGTTATGAGCAAGCGCAAGCTGCGCCGTCTGGTGGAGGAAAATCTGGTGAACGGCTGGGACGACCCGCGCATGCCGACCCTCTGCGGGCTGCGCCGCCGCGGATATACGCCCCTTTCGATACGCAATTTCGTAGACCGCGTGGGCGTCGCCAAGGTGTCCAGCACCGTGGAATACGCCTTTTTGGAGCATTGCATCCGCGAGGATCTGAACGCGAACGCCCGCCGCGTGATGGCAGTGCTCGACCCCGTGCGGCTGGTGCTGAACAATTATCCCGCCGGACAGAGCGAGAGCTTTGAGGTGGAGAACAACCCCGAGCGCCCCGAGGACGGCACGCGCAGCGTGAGCTTTTCCCGCGATTTGTGGATAGAACGCGAGGACTTCATGGAGGTGCCCGTACCCAAGTACAACCGCCTGTTCGTGGGCGGCGAGGTGCGGCTCAAGGGTGCGTATATCATCAAATGCACCGGCTGCGACAAGGATGAAAGCGGGCGCATTACCACGATATACGCCGACTGCGACATGGACTCGCGCGGGGGCAACGCCGCCGACGGACGCAAGATAAAGGGAACCATACATTGGGTGGACAGCCTGACCTGCGGCGACGCCGAGGTGCGCCTGTACTCCAACCTTTTCAGCGACCCCGACCCGGACGCCGCCGAGGATTTCACCACCTGTCTCAATCCGGAGTCGCTCGCCGTGCTGCGCGGCTGCAAGATAGAAGCGAGCCTCAAGTCCGTGCAGAGCGGAGACAGCTTCCAGTTCATGCGGCTGGGGTATTTCTGCGCCGACAAGGACAGCACGGCGGAACATATCATTTTCAACCGCACGGTCACGCTCAAGGATAGCTGGGCAAAAGCCAACAAATGAGAGAGCTGATCTATCTCGACAACGCCTCCACCACCCGCGTCTGCGAAGCGGCGGCTGCCGCCGCGGCGGAGGCGATGCGCGCCTGCTACGGCAACCCCTCCTCCCTGCACTTTATGGGCGCGGAGGCAAGACGGCTGCTGGAGGGAGCGCGCGGCGAGCTGGCTTTGGCGCTGGGAGCCGCGCCGGATGAGATATTTTTCACCTCCGGCGGCAGTGAAAGCACGAATACCGCGATACTCGCCGGAGCCGCCAAAAACGCCTTTCGCGGCAGGCATATCGTCTCCACGCAGATAGAGCATGACGCCACTCTGAAAACGCTGAATTATCTGAAAAATCAAGGCTGGGAGATAACGCTCGTCCCGCCGGAGCGGGACGGCTCGCTCCCGGCGGAGCGCATCGCGGAGGCGCTGCGCGAGGATACCTCGCTGCTCTGCATGATGGCGGTCAACAACGAGACCGGCGCCACCATGCCCTATGAAGCCGCGGCGGCGGAGCTGAAGCGCAAATGCCCGCAGGCCCTGTTTTATCTCGACGCCGTGCAGGCGTTCTGCAAGCTGCCCGTCAATCTGAAAAACGTGGACATGCTGGGCGTGTCCGCGCACAAGATAGGCGGCATGAAGGGCTGCGGCGCGCTGTACGTTCGAGCGGGGCTGAAGCTGCAGCCCCTGATACACGGCGGCGAACAGGAGCGCGGCATGCGCAGCGGCACCGAGGGCGTGCCGCAGGCAGCAGCCTTCGGCGCGGCGTGCCGCGAGGCGCGCGCCGGCATGGACGAAAATTTCCGGCGTGCGGAAAAGCTGCGCGCGCTGCTGCTCGCCTCGCTTGAGGGAATAAAATATACCGTGAACTCACCGGAGAATTCTTCTCCCTATATCATAAATCTCTCCTTCCCGCCCGCCCGCAGTGAGGTGCTTATCCGCGTGCTGAGCGACAGCGGCGTCTGCGTCAGCGGCGGCTCCGCCTGTGCGCGGGGCAGGCAGTCTCATGTGCTCAAGGCGATGCGGCTGCCGGGGGAACGGATCGACAGCGCGCTGCGCGTCAGCTTTTCGCCGGAAAACAGCGAAGAGGACGTTGCGCGCTTCTGCGCCGCGCTGCGGCAGGCGCTGACGCTTTTTTGACATTGGAGGTCAATATGCAGGAAATATTTCTTTTAAAATGCGGCTAGCTGGTGCTCAAGGGGCTCAACCGCTACATATTTGAAGAAAAGCTGGTCACGACGGTGCGCCGGAGGCTCAAGCCGCTCGGCGAATACAGCGTTTCGTCCAGCCAGTCGATAATATACGTAGAGCCGGCGGAGGGTGCGCCGCTGGAGCCGGCGCTGGCGGCGGCGAAGAAGATATTCGGCATCGTCTCCGTTTCCCGCGCCGCCGTGTGCGAAAAGACGCCGGAGGGCATCATGCGCGTCGCCGGAGAATATCTGCGCGAGACCTTTTCGCAGCCGCGCACCTTCAAGGTAGAGGCGCGGCGAGCTGACAAGCGTTTCCCCCTCACCTCGCCGCAGATAGGCGCAGAGGTTGGCGGATATCTGCACGACATGTACCCGCATCTTACGCCCAAAATGGACGATCCGGATGTCCTCGTGCGCGTGGAGGTACGCGAGAAATACGCCTTTGTCAGCGCCGGACGGACGCCCGGCGCGGGCGGCATACCCACCGGTACCGCCGGACGCGCCATGCTGCTGCTCTCCGGCGGGATAGACTCGCCCGTGGCAGGCTATATGATGGCAAAGCGCGGGCTGGAGCTGGGCGCCGTGCATTTTTTCAGCTATCCTTACACCTCCATGGAGGCAAAGCAGAAGGTGCTGGATCTTGCGGAAATACTCGCCGGCTACTGCGGCAAGATAACCGTAAGCGTAGTTCCCTTCACCGAAATACAGACGGCGATACGCGCAAATTGCAGCGAGGATTATTTCACCATTATCATGCGCCGCATGATGATGCGCATAGCCCAGCAAGTGGCAGAGCGGCAGAACTGCTCCGCGCTGATAACCGGCGAGAGTCTCGGTCAGGTAGCGAGTCAAACGCTACAGTCGCTCTGCGTCACCGACGCGGTGTGCGAAATGCCGGTGTTCCGTCCGCTCATCGGCATGGACAAGGATGAGATCGTCACGGTGTCGCAGAAAATCGGCACCTTCGAAACATCCATCCTCCCATATGAGGACTGCTGCACGGTCTTTACGCCCAAGCATCCTCAGACCAAGCCGCGTCCGGAAAATGTGCTGAAGCAGGAAGAGGCGCTGGATGTGGAAACGCTGGTGAATAAAGCCGTGGAAAATACGGAAAGGATAACATTGGGGTGAAAAGCCATGGTATGTGAAATATTGGCAGTCGGCACCGAGCTGCTGCTCGGCGAGATAAGCAACACGGACGCTCAGGTGATATCGCAGGGGCTGTCCGAGCACGGGATAGACGTATACTACCACACGGTCTGCGGCGACAACCCGGCACGGCTCTCCGCCGCGCTGGATATCGCCAAGCGCCGTGCGGATATAATCATCACCACCGGCGGGCTTGGCCCCACGGCGGACGACCTGACCAAGGAGACCATCGCCGCCGCCTTCGGCAAGCGCCTGTACTGCGACGAGGACGCGATGAAGCGCCTGCGCGAGCGCATGGGGCCGGGCATGACGCCCAACAATGAAAAGCAGGCGTGGCTGCCGGAGGGCAGCACCATGCTGGTGAACGATTGGGGCACGGCGCCGGGCTGCGCCTTTTACGCCGAGGGCTGCCACGTCATCATGCTGCCCGGTCCTCCGCGTGAATGCACGCCGATGTTTCGCCAGCGCGCTCTGCCCTATCTGGAGAGTCTGAACGACGGCGTGATATCCTCCAATTATATAAAAATATACGGCATTGGCGAGTCCTCCATGGAAACGATGCTAAAGCCCTATCTCGACACTCTCAAGGGCGTGACCGCCGCGCCTTATGCCAAGGAGGGCGAGTGCGAGGTGCGCGTGACCGCCAGAGGCCGCACGCGGGAGCACGCGGAGAGCCTCTGCCGCCCCGTCGTATCGCGCATCTGCGAGATACTGGGCGACGCGGTATATGGCATCGACGTTTCTTCCTTGGAGGAGGTAGTCGTTCGCGGACTGACGGAGCGCAGACTGACGCTGGCGCTGGCGGAGTCCTGCACCGGCGGGCTGCTTGCCAAGCGCATAACCGACATACCCGGCAGCTCCGCCTGCTTCGGCTGGGGCTGCGTGAGCTATTCCGCGGCGGCGAAGGAGCGCATGCTCGGCGTTTCTCCCGCCACGCTCGCCGCCCACGGCGCCGTCAGCGAGGAAACCGCTCTGGAGATGGCGCGCGGCGTGCGCGCCCTGTCCGGCGCCGATATCGGGCTGTCCGTGACCGGCGTCGCCGGACCGGACGCCAGCGAAGGCAAGCCCGTGGGGCTGGTGTATATCGCCCTCTCGCACGCCGGCGGCGAAAAGGTCGTCGCCATGCCGAGCCGCTATGCCCGCGACCGCGCCAGAGTGCGCCATTTTGCCGCCAGCGCGGCGCTCGACCTGATACGCAAGGAAATATTGAGGTGAAGCATGCATTTTGAAAAAAAGCTTTCCGGAGAAAAGAAGTTTTCCGGCATACTGATGGACGTATACCACGACTCCGTTCTGCTTGAGAACGGGCGCACCGCCGTGCGCGAGGTGCTGCGCTACCCCGGCGCCGTCGGCATACTTGCCGCCGCCGATGACGGCAGACTGCTGTTCGTGCGGCAGTACCGCTATGCCGTCTCGCGCGAGCTGCTGGAGATATGCGCCGGCAAGCTCGACAGCACAGACGAGGACCCCGCGGAGGCCGCCCGGCGCGAGCTGCGCGAGGAGACCGGCATGACCTGCCGCCGCCTCATTCCGCTGTGCCGCTATTGCGGCAGCCCCGGCGCGCTGAGCGAGGAAATCCACCTTTTCTTTGCCGACGGGCTGGAATACGTCGGAGACGACCCTGACGAGGACGAGTTCGTGACGCCGGTGCTTTTGAGCGCCGACGAGTTTGAAGCTCTGCTTGCCGAGGGGAAGATCACCGACGGCAAGACCGTCACCGCCTATGCCGTCGCCAAGGCGAAAAAGCTGATATAGGAACGGAGGTATGTGCAGATGAGCAAAATCCTTATCATAGAGGACGAAAAGGCGATCGCGGACATCATTGCCTTCAATCTGAAAAAAGAGGGCTTTGAAGTAAGCGAAGCCTACGACGGCGAGAGCGGTCTTGCCGCCGCGCTGGACGGCGACGCCGATCTGATACTTCTCGACGTGATGCTGCCGCTGATGGACGGCTTTGAGGTGCTGCGCCGCCTGCGCACCCGCAGCAGCGTGCCTGTCATCATGGTGACGGCGCGCGAGGAGGAGCAGGACAAGATTTTCGGGCTGGACAGCGGCGCCGACGACTATATCACCAAGCCCTTTTCCATGAAGGAGCTTATCGCCCGCGTGCGGGCGAATATCCGCCGCCGCGCAGAGGAGCCCGCCTCCCCGGCGCGGAGCGTACCCGCCTTCGGTCCCTTCTCGCTCGACGAGGATCTCCGCCAGCTCCTTAAAAACGGCAAGCCGCTGGAGCTGAGTCAGCGCGAATACGACATCGTCGCCTATTTTCTCTCCATTCCCCCGCGCGTCGTCAGCCGCGAGGAGCTGATGAAGAACGTGTGGGGCTACGATTACTACGGCGACCTGCGCGCGGTGGACGTCGCCATGCGGAGGCTGCGCGAAAAGCTGGAGGACGACCCGGCAAACCCCAAGTATCTCATGACCAAGAGGGGTTCTGGCTATTATCTGCAAAAATAATCGCTGAGGGAGGAGCAGTCCCGTGTTCAGAAGCCTGCATATGAAGCTGGTGCTGGTGCTTGTGCTGCTGATCATCTCCGTCATGATCGTAGTTGGCACCTTTCTCATAAACTCTGTCGCCGAGTACAATATAGACGACTTTCGTGAGCAGATGTCCTCCGTATTTACGCCGGAGCTGATACTCACGCTGGAAAAGCACGCCGCCGGTGAGCACGGCGCCGTTTCCGTACAGGAAATCCTGGAGGCATACTCCACTCAGCTCGGCATAGACAGCAACCGCGCCTTTTACGTGCTCGACCCGTTTTCCGGCAAATATCTCAGCGGCTCGGACGATTCTCTCGCCGGGGCGCTGGAGATAACGCCGAATATCGTTTCCGCCATCTCCGGCGAGGTTGGGCAGGATATCCGCAAGCTGGACGGCAGCTTTGACGTTGCCATTCCTCTGAAGGACGAGGCGGGCGAGGTGCGCTTTATCGTCGGCGTGCGCGACAATAAGGCCGAGCTTAACGACCTGACGTGGAATCTTTTCAGCATACTGATGCGCGCCATGTTTTTCGGACTGATAGCCGCCATACTGCTCAGCATACTGCTTTCCAAGACCATTACCACCCCCATCGAGCGGCTGACCTCCCAGGCGTCGCGCATTGCCGCCGGCGACTTCGGCGACAAGGCGCAGATATATTCCACCGACGAGATCGGCGTGTTGACCGAAACCTTCAACAACATGGCGGAGGTGCTGGAGCACACGCTGGAGGAGATAGACGGCGAGCGCAACAAGCTTGACACCCTCTTCCGTCATATGGCAGACGGCGTGGCGGCATTCGACGCGGACGGCGCGCTGCTGCATGTCAATCCCGCCGCCGAGCAGATGCTCGGCAGGAGCCTGAGCATCGGCACGCCGTATGAGGAAATATTCCCCAACCTGTACATAGAAAAGGACGACATAGAAAGCGACGGCAAGTTCATTGAGGTGGACTATTCCGCCGGCGCTCGCATGCTGAAGATATTTTTCGCGCCGCTGCGCCTGACCGAGACGGCAAACGGGCTGATGGCGGTACTGCACGACATAACCGAGCAGCAGAAGCTGGACGAGTCGCGGCGCGAGTTCGTCGCCAATGTCTCGCATGAGCTGCGCACTCCGCTGACGAACATCAAGGGCTATACCGACACCCTCATCGAAAGCGACGATCTTGACAAGGATACGGAAAAACGCTTTTTGGGCGTCATCTCCGGCGAGACAGACCGCATGGCGCGGATAGTCAAGGATCTTTTGACCCTCACCCGCCTCGATTACAACCGCATGGAGATGAGCATGGAGCCGACCGACCTGCGCGCGATCACGCTTGGCATCAAGGAAGCGATGCAAATCGACGCCGAAAACCACGAGCTGACTCTGACGCAGGAGCTGCCGGACAAGCTGCCGGCGGTCATGGCGGACAAGGCGCGCATCGAGCAGGTCATCACCAACATCGTCTCCAACGCTGTAAAATACAACCGTCCCGGCGGCAGCGTAAACATATCCGCCGCCGTATCTGATGCACAGGTGGATATCATCGTCCGCGACACGGGCATCGGCATACCCAAGGAGGATCTGCCGCGCATCTTCGAGCGGTTTTACCGCGTGGACAAGGCGCGCTCCCGCGCCAGCGGCGGCACCGGTCTGGGGCTGGCGATATCCCGCGAGATCATGCTCCAGCATGGCGGAGACATACTGTTCGACAGCGTTTTCGGCGAGGGCAGCACAGTCACGCTGCGCTTTCCCCGCGCCGACGCAAAGGGTGAGGCAAAATGATCAATCGGCTCAAGAATATTCTGCTCGTGCTGCTGGCACTGTGCGCAGTCACGCTGTTCTATTTTTCGCTTTCGCTCGGCATCTACGGCTCCGGCAATGTCGGCGGCAGCGTATTCGGCCGCGTACTGGGCGGAGAGGAAACGCTGCTTGCCGCTCCGGCGCAGGAGATTAGCTTTGCCGCCGCGGCGCTGCCGTACCGTATCGCCGTGGTGTGTGAAGACGGCGTGTTCGCCGCCTCCGACGCCGAGGAGTACGAGCTGCTGCAGCAGCGCACCCGCGAGCTGTTTACCGAAGCGATCGCCTCCGCGCAGAGGCTGCGGCAGATAAGCGAAGATGAGTTCGTCCGTCGGCTTTCCGCGCCGGCGCTGTATATGCGCTATGACGGAGATATCCCCTTTTCCTTGCTTCGCGCATGGAACGACAGCGCCTTTTCCGACACAGAGCTTGCCGTGCGCGGCGCTGCCGTCAGCGGGTACGGCGGAGAGGCGCTGCTGCTGCTCACCGCCGCCGACGGCTCTTATTACGCCATGGATACCGCGTCGTCCGTCGGCGCGCTGAACGAAATATGCTCCGGCGCTTATGTGCCAAACGCCCGCTTTGCCTCCTCCGAGCCTGCGCTGCGCGCTCTTGCTCCGGATGAGGTGCTGATCTCCTATGATACCCCCGCCCTGCTCTCATACGCGCTCTCCCGCGTGACCTATACGGATACGCAGGAGCTGTCGCGCGAGGTGCTAAAGGCGTTTTCCTTCAATCCGTATCTGGTGCGCGTATATTCCGAAGCCGATTCTTCCTACGTATACGTCGATGAGAAGAACTCCCTGCGCATAAGCTCCGGCGGCGACCTGAGCTTTGCCTCGGAGTCGGCGGAAGCAGGAGGCATACCGCTGAATATCCCGCCCGCCGCCGGCAGTACGGAAAGGCTTGCCTTTATCTGCGAAAGCGCGCGCGCTGTCCTCGCGGACATATGGACGCACTCCGGCGCATTCGGTCAGCTCACGCTGAGTGCGGTGGAGCGCTCCGGAGACGGATATCTTCTGGTTTTTGAGATAAATCTCGGCGGCTTTGCCGTCGATCTCGACGGCTGCAACGCAGCCCGTGTAAAGACCTCCGGCGACGTTATAACGGAGATAACGGTATGCCCGCGCACAGCGGAGCCTTTCGGCAGCGAGAGCTTTATCCCCTACGCGCAGGCGGCAGCCGCGGCAGGCGTCTCCGGCGGCAGCGGCAAGCGCCTCGCTGTGCGTTACCGCGAGAGCGCGGACGGGCTGCTCCTGCCGGTGATCTGCGGCGTGTCTAAAGGAGAATGAGCTATGGAATGGGGACGGGTAAAAAATATATTGATAGTGCTGCTGCTCTGTGTTAATATATTCCTCGGCGTCAACATATACTCGCAGCTTTCCTCCCGACGCAGCGCGGAGGAGGATGCGGTCGTCTCCGTTTCGCAGACGCTTTCTGAAAACGGGATATATATAAACGCCCAACGCATACTGGCGCTGGCCGAGCAGTCATATTCCTTTACCTCTCGGCGCGACCCCGCCGCCGAGAGGCGCTTTGCCGAGGCGCTGATCGGCTCTGCCGAGCCTTACGACCCCGGCGGCGGCATACTGAGCTTCCGCTCTGAGGCAGGCGAGGTCAACCTGCGTCGCGGCGGCGGCATAGACGCCGTGCTGAACGGCGTTTCCCCCGCAGAAAACGCCGGGGAATATTTCTTCGCGCTGCTCAGCTCTGCCGGACTGGATATTGCCGGCGCAGAAGCAGAGGCTGTAGACGGGCGTGTGACGTTCCGTCAGAAGCTGAATGATCTCGGTACGGTGAGCAACGCCGAGCTGACCTGCTATTTCGTCGGCGGCAGCGCGCACATCTCCGGGCGCTGGCTGCTGGCGCCCTCGCCCGTGCGTCATGTACGTGTGCCGGAAAGGCACGAGCTGATGCTGGCACTCAGCGAGATCATGCGGCAAAAGGGCGACAGCGTGCTCACCTCGGCTGCGGAGTCCTTCTATATCGCCTCCTTCAGCAAGGACGAGATAGAAATAATTCCGGTATGGATAGTACATTTATCTAAAGAAACGTTTATATTCGACATCGCAAATAAACAATTGTTAGAAAATTGATCGTATTTGTTATTTATCCTTTATATTTTGTAAGATATGTGGTATACTGTTTTGAGAGGCATCGATCATGCCTGCGAACATGTGTTTTTCCAAGGATAACATAAGCAAGCTGAATAAAAAGTATTGAAGGGGAAAGATTTTGGATACTTTTGTGATAAACGGGGGCAAGCCCCTCTTCGGTGAAGTGAGCATCAGCGGCGCCAAAAACGCCGCCATTGCCATTATCCCCGCCGCCGTGCTGGTGGACGGCGTGTGCCGGATAGAAAACATACCCAAGGTCAGCGACGTGACAATACAGCTCGAGATCCTGCGCGAACTGGGCGCGAGCGTGCGTCTGGTCAATCAGAACGCCGTGGAGATCGACTGCCGCGGCATCCGCAATTATATTGCCGTGAGCGATCTCAACCGCAAGATGCGCGCCTCGTATTATCTGCTCGGCGCGTTTCTCAGCCGCTTTGGTCAGGCGGAGGTCGCCATGCCCGGCGGCTGCAACTTCGGCGGAATCCGCCCCATAGACCAGCACATCAAGGGCTTTGAGGCACTGGGCGCGTCCGTCGATATCCGCAACGGCGTCATCTGCGCGCATTCCGAGGCTCCGCTGGAGGGCGCAAACATATATCTCGACGTCGTTTCCGTCGGCGCTACCGTCAACATCATGCTGGCGGCAACGCTGATCCGCGGACAGACCGTCATCGAAAATGCCGCCAAGGAGCCGCACATCGTCGATCTGGCGAACTTCCTCAACTCCATGGGCGCGGATATCATGGGCGCCGGCACCGATGTTATCAGGATCCGCGGCGTGGAGCGTCTGGTGGGCGGGACCTATTCGATAATCCCCGACCAAATAGAGGCGGGTACTTACATGGCGGCAGCAGCGGCATGCGGCGGCAGCGTGCTGGTGAAGAACGTCATACCAAAGCACCTCGACTGCATCAGCGCCAAGCTGGAGGAGATGGGCGTGGAGGTCGAGGAATTCGACGATTCCGTGCGCATCACCCGCAAGGGACCGCTGAGCAAGATAAATATCAAGACCCTGCCCTATCCGGGCTTTCCGACGGATATGCAGCCCCAGTTCGGGGCGCTGCTCTGCCTTGCCGAAGGCACGAGCATCATCACCGAGGGCGTCTGGGACAACCGCTATCGCTATGCCGACGAGCTGCGCCGCATGGGCGCCAAGATACAGGTGGACGGCAAGGTCGCGGTGATCGAGGGCATCGAGGAGCTTTCCGGCGCACAGGTGCATGCCTGCGACCTGCGCGGCGGCGCCGCCATGATCATTGCCGGGCTCTGCGCGCACGGCTCTACCGAAATCGAGCAGATAGAGTATATCGAGCGCGGATATGAGGACATCGTTGACAAGCTGCATAGGCTGGGCGCGGATATCCGCAAGGTACACCGCGATGACCCGGCGGCATTCCCCAAGGCCAACTGACCTGCCGCCGACAGATATTTTACCGAAAAACAGGGCGGCGCATGCCGCCCTTGCTTGATAAAGGACGCCTTATGACTTATTATTGTTCGTTTTTCAGCGGCAGCAGCGGCAACTGCTCGATCTTTGTACATAACGACTGCCGCATGCTTATCGACGCCGGCGGCACGGCAAAGAGCATCTGCGCCTGCCTCGGCAGACTCTCGCTGACGCCCTCAGATCTCACTCACATACTGATAACCCACGGTCACCGCGACCATGTTTCCGCGCTGCCGGTACTGCTGAAGCGCACCCGCGCGGCGGTGATCTGCTCGCAGGAAGCATATGCCGATATCGCGTATATCGGGACGCGGGCACGGCGATTTTACCCCGGCGAAAGCTTTGAGCTGGGCGGCGTGACCGTCCGCACCTTTGAAACGCCGCACGACGCCGCAGGAAGCTGCGGCTATGTTCTATGCGGCGGCGAGGCGTCGCTGGCGTACTGCACCGACCTCGGCACAGTCAGCACGGATATCCTCGACGCTCTCCGCGGCTGCGCGCTTACCGTGATCGAGTCAAATCACGACACAGATATGCTGCGGCTCGGCAGTTATCCGTACTTCCTCAAGCAGCGCATACTCTCCGACCGCGGGCATCTGTCCAACGCCATGTGCGCCCGCGTCGTGGCAAAGCTCGCCGAGAGCGGCTGCCGCCGCTTTATCCTTGCGCATCTCAGCCACGAAAACAACACCCCGCAAAAGGCACTGGAAGCCAGCCGTCAGGCGCTGCTTGCCGCAGGTCTGGCGGAGGGCGTGACCCTTACCGCCGCCCATCGCTTTGAGATGGGCGAGCCTGTTATATTTTAACGCCATGCTGAATATCAAGCTGATCTGCGTCGGAAAACTGAAGGAAAAGTTCTATACGGACGCCTGTGCGGAGTATGAAAAGCGGCTGGGCGGGCTGTGCCGGCTGGAGATATGCCAGCTTGACGAGGAGCGCGGCGGCGTTGCCGCCGAGGCCGCCTCCGTGCTTGCCCGCGTACCCAAGGGCGCTTTTGTCATCTCCATGTGCGTCGAGGGCGCACAGCTCTCCAGCGAGGAGCTGGCGCAGAAAATCGACGCGCTGCAAACGGGCGGCTGCGGCTCGCTGTGCTTTATCATCGGCTCCTCCAACGGACTGGACGAGTCCGTCAAGGCGGCGTCCGCGCTGCGCCTGAGCATGTCAAGGATGACCTTTCCCCACCATCTCGCCCGCGTGATGGTGCTGGAGCAAATATACCGCGCGCTGAGCATCATGCGAGGCGGCAAATATCATAAATAAAGGAGGCTTTTTTATGCCGTATATCCCCACTCCCAAGCAGGCAAGAGAGATATTGAAAAAGTATAATTCCGAGGAGTTCCACCTGCGCCACGGGGAGATAGTTTCCGGCGTGATGGGCTATTTTGCGCAGAAGCATGACCCGGAGCGCCGCGAGTTTTGGGAAAGCGTCGGCATGCTGCACGACGTGGATTTTGAGCTGTATCCCGACGAGCACTGTGTCCGCGGAGTCGCTATCCTGCGCGGCGAGGACATAGACGAGAGTCTTATCGCCTCCGCCATGAGCCACGGCTGGGGCATGACGGCAAGCGAGTATGAGCCGCGTGAATATATGGAAAAGGTGCTGTTTGCCGTCGACGAGCTGACCGGACTGATCGGCGCCGCCGCAATAATGCGCCCGAGCAGGAGCGTCGCAGACATCGAGGTCAGCAGCGTGAAAAAGAAGTTCAAGGATAAGAAGTTCGCCGCGGGCTGCAGCCGCGAGGTCATATCGCGGGGCGCGGAAATGCTGGACATTCCGCTGGAGGAGCTTATTCAGGAGACGATCCTCGGCATGCGTACGCTGATCGGCAAAATGGAGATTTGAAACGCCTTTGGAGGTGCTGACAATGGAAAAAATACCCAAGAAAAAAGCGAAAATAGTCAATTTCCGCTCTGAGAAAAAAACGCTGAAAAAGGTGCTGCGCAATCTGCTGATTACGCTCATCTTCGGCGCGATATACTTTTACATCGCCCTGCCGCCGATAAATCTCAAGAGCGAGCGGTTCTACGGCTTTTTCCTGCTGCTGTCCGTCGTTTACTGTCTGCTGAGCATATTTTCCTTCGCCTCAATACGCAGCACGGACGACTTTAAGACCTCGTGGCAGCAGATAAAAAAGACCTGCGCCGCACCGCTGCTCGCATGCACCGCTCTGCTGCTGCTCTTCATCATCGGCGGGCTGCTCTCCAGCGTCATACTGCGCAGCGGCTCTTACAAGGAGCTGATGACCGTCACGCCCGGCGACTTTGCCGCCGACGTGCAGGAAATCTCCTACAACAAAATCCCCATGCTGGACAAGGCGTCCGCCGAGCGTCTCGGCGACCGCAAGCTGGGCGAGCTGGAGGACATGGTCAGCCAATTTGAGGTCTCCAGCCTCTATTCGCAGATAAATTACAAGGGGCGCCCTGTGCGCGTGACTTATCTGGAATACGGCGACCTTTTCAAGTGGTTCAACAACTTCGGTGACGGACTGCCCGCCTACATCGTCATAGACATGGTGACGCAGAACGTGGATGTGGTGCGGCTGGAGGAGGGCATGAAATATTCCGTGGGCGACCATTTCGGACGCTATCTGGGCAGATATCTGCGCTTCAACTACCCCACCTTCATCTTCGACACGCCCGGCTTTGAGATAGACGAAAACGGCGACCCGTGGTGGGTCTGCCCGCGCATCATCAAGACCATCGGGCTTTTCGGCGGCACGGATATCGACGGCGCGGTGCTGGTGAACGCTGTGACCGGAGAGCATCAGTATTATCACGCGGACGAGGTGCCGACGTGGGTAGACCGCGTCTATTCCGCCGATTTGCTGATATCTCAGTACGACTATTACGGGCAGTATCAGCGCGGCTTTCTCAATTCGCTGTTCGGGCAGCAGGGCGTCACTGTGACGACCTCCGGCTATAACTACATCGCTCTGGACGACGACGTGTACGTTTATACCGGCATCACCAGCGTCGGCGGCGACGAGAGCAACATCGGCTTTATCCTCTCCAATCAGCGCACCAAGGAAACGCGCTATTATTCCTGCGCCGGCGCGGAGGAATACTCCGCCATGGATTCGGCAGAGGGCATGGTGCAGCACCTCGGCTACCGCTCCACCTTCCCCCTGCTGCTGAATATCTCCGGTCAGCCGACCTATTTCATCGCCCTCAAGGACAATGCCGGACTGGTGAAGATGTACGCCATGGTCAACGTCCAGCAGTACAATATCGTTTCCACCGGCGCCACGCTGGCAGAGTGCGAGGCGAATTATCACAAGCTGATGCTGCAAAATCACGTTTTCAGCGACAGTTCTGACACGGACAGCACCTTTGAGGGGCGTGTGGAGGACATACGCACCGCGGTCATCGACGGCAACTCGTATTATTTCATCAAGCTCGCGGGGCACGCGCAGTATTGGCGCATTTCCGCCGCCGACAATGAGCTGGTGGTCGTGCTGAATGTCGGTGACGAGGTGCGGATAGTGTCCACGGACGCCTCCGACGGCATCCGTCAGGCGATATCCATCGAGCGAAAGTGAGGAAAGGCGCACAAAGCACAATTTGATACTGCAAAAAACCGAAGCTGCGGCAAGCTGCCGCAGCTTCGGTTTTTATTAATCGTTACTTTTCCATTCTGGAGAGCTTCTTTACCAGATATAAAAACTCGTCCTTATATACGTCCTCCGACAGACCCTCGACGCTCTCCAGCGCGGTGATGACCTGCTCGTAGGCGGCTTCGCCCTTATATTGCGAATTTCGGATGAGCAGCCCGGTCTCCGCCACAGCCGCCGCAAAGGTGAGATTATCCGTTGCCGCCGCCTCGCCGGTAACAGGATAAGTCAGCAGTTTGCTTTCGTCCCCATCCGGCTCCTTATAGCGGATATTCACCGTGAGCCAGTCCTCGCTGCCGACGGTCTCCGTTTTCTGATACTTCAGCTCCGCGTCGTTTATCTCAAAGTCGGAGTCCGCCTCCACCAGCTCATACAGTGCGGTGACACGGTGCCCCGCGCCTATCTCGCCCGCGTCCTTCTTGTCGTCGGCAAAATCCTCGGCTGCCAGCATGCGGTTTTCATAGCCGATGAGCCTGTATCCCTTGATTTTTTCGGGATTGAACTCCACCTGCAGCTTTACATCCTTCGCCACGGTGAAGAGCGTGCCGCCCATCTCCTCCACCAGCACCTTTTTCGCCTCCAAAATGGTGTCTATATAGGCGTAGTTCCCGTTTCCGTTGTCCGCCAGCGTCTCCATCTTGTTGTCTTTGATATTGCCCATGCCGAATCCCAGGACGGACAAGAAGATGCCCTTTTCGCGCTCCTCCTCGACCAGTCGCTTCAGCGCGCCCTCGCTGGTTACTCCCACGTTCAGGTCGCCGTCCGTCGCCAGAATTATCCTGTTGTTGCCGCCCTCGATAAAGAACCGCTCGCCTATCTCGTAGGCGGTCTGTATTCCCTTTGAGCCGGCGGTCGCGCCTCCCGCGGTCAGATTTTCTATCGCGGTCATTATCTTGTCCTTATCCTCGCCGGTGGCGCCCTCCAGCACCACCTTTTCCTGCGAGGCATAGGTAACGATAGAAATTCTGTCCTGCGGTCTCATCTCCTCCGTCAGCAGCAGAAATGCCTGCTTGACCAGCGGCAGCTTGTTCGGCTCGTCCATGGAGCCGGACACGTCTATCAGAAATACCAGATTTGACAGCGGCGCGTCCTCCATGTCCACCTTCTTCGCCTGCAAGCCGATGAGCATGAGCTTGGTTTGCGCGTTCCACGGACAGGGACCTATCTCCGTGGTGACGGAAAACGGCTCCTCACCCGCAGGCTGCGGATAATCGTAGGTAAAATAATTCAGCATTTCCTCTATCCTTACCTGCTCCGGCAGCGGATAGCTGCCGCTGCTGAGCATACGGCGGATATTGGCGTAAGACGCGGTATCCACGTCCGCGGAAAAGGTGGAAAGCGGACTGGACTTCACCGACATGAACGGGTTTTCCGTTATGCTGCCGTACTCCTCCGTGTTGAACCCCGGATATCCTTCCTCCGGCTCGGAGTCCGCCTTCCATTGCGGGGCGCTCGCATTGTCGGTCATTTCGTAGGCAATGCTCCCCGGCTCTTCGCTGTAAAGCACGCCGCCGTCCGTATCCGTATTTTTTGACGCGCATCCGGCAATTCCCGCCAGCATCGCAAGCGCCAGCAGACCGCTGAGCCATGCGGCTCTCCTGTTCTTTCTTTTCATTTCTTTTTCTCCTCTCATTCTTTTTTCTCTGATTTCTCTGTGCCGATTTCCTCTGATTTATATCTTTAGACGACTCCGCACGGAAAAAGTTCCCATGAGTTGGCAAAATCTTGCGGATTTTTCTCCCTCCGGCGGGCGGAGCCTTTCTGCGGCGCCATGCCGGAGCGGGAGAAAAAAGCGGAGCTGCGGCATATGCCGCAGCTCCTGTTTATTGCTTAAAATATTTACTTATTCAGCAGCTTATCGACCTCTATCAGCGCGGCGACGTAGATTTCCAGCGAAACAAGCATTACGTCCAAATTCATCGACTCGTCCGGCTGGTGTGCGCCGCCATGCCCCTGCGGGAACTCCATCTTTTTCGGTATGTCCGGGCGTCCCAGCCCAAAGGAGATGGAATTCTTCAGCTTGCGCGCGTAGGTGCCGCCGCCGGAGCAATAGGGCAGGTTTTCCCTGTCGCCGGTGAAGTCCTGATAAACCTTCAGCAGCGCCGTGTGGATAGGTCCGTCCTTGTCATTGTAATAGCCCTCGTTGATGCGGCAGTACGACATATGCCAGCCGCGCGGCTCGAAAAATCGCTTGAAATTGTCCGTGAGCTGCTCGCCGGTCAGCGTCACGCAGTAGCGCGGATTAAAGCTGAGCGTCATGCAGCCGTCCTCCGTGCGGGTCATGCCGCATGCCACCGTCATCACGCCGGATGGCTCGTCCTCATATGCCAGCCCCATGCCCGTGCCGTACTCATCCTCCAGCGCCTGCAGCACCGTAGACATTATCGCGCGGTCATTTTCGCAGAGGCTCTCGCACTCTGTCAGCAGCGCCGCCAGCAGCTTGATGGCGTTAACAGAGTCCTTCGGCATCGCCGCGTGAGTTGCCTTGCCGTGCGCCTCTACTCTTATGGCGTCGCCCTCGCGCTTTACAGTATACCGCTCGTCGCCCGCGGTGCGCCGCTCCAGCTCCGCCTGCAGCGCCGCGTCCGGCGCTATCAGCGCATATGCCTCACCCGCGACGGCGTTGAACATCATCCCGCCGAAGGTCTCGCGTATCTGCTCAAACGGCGTATCACAGCGGAAGGTTATCTCCAATATACCCTTTTCCCCATAGCCGAGCGGAAACTGCGCGTCGGGGATCAGGCAGAGGTCGGGCATCGGCTGCTCGCGGGCAAACGCCTCCACGTCCTCCATGCCCACCTCCTCGTCGCAGCCCATATAAGTCAGCAGGCGCGAGACAAGCGGTATGCCGAGGTCGCGTATGCACTTCATCACGTACAGCGAGCCGACAGCCGCGTTTTTGTTGTCGCCGACGCCCCTGCCGATGAGCAGACCGTCCTTTTCTATCGGCTCATAGGGCTGCGTGTGTATCCATCCGTCACCCTCCGGCACCACGTCGCAATGGGCAAACATCCCTATGGTGCGCGCGCCGCTGCCGCTGTACACCAGCCCATAGCCGCTGGGCGTGACCTCGCCCTCAAAGCCCAGCTCCGCGCCCAGCTCCACCGCGCGGCGCACCGCCGCCGCAGGCCCCTCTCCAAAGGGCGCGCCGGGCGCCGACTCTCCGCGCACGCTGCGGATGCGGGCAAGCGTCATTATGCCCTCCTTGATGTTTTCACGGTTTGCCTGAAAATAATCGTGTACTCTTTTTTTCAGTTCCTGCTCCAATTTATGCCCTCCTTTTTCAGAAAGCGGACGCTGTGCGCGTCCGCCTTCGTGTTTTTTACTGCTTATCGTCCTTGAAAACTTCCTTGAGCGATGTTGCCAGACCCGCCAGAGACTGTATCTCCGAGGGGACGATTATCTTCGTCGCCTTGCCGTCTGCCGCACGGGAGAATGCCTCCAGCGCCTTGAGCTTCACCACGGCTTCGATCGGGTTCGCCTCGTTGAGCAGACGGATAGAGTCCGCCATCGCCGTCTGTACGCGCAGCAAAGCCTCTGCCTCGCCCTCTGCCTCTTTTATCTTCTGCTGGCGGGCAGCCTCGGCGCGCAGCACGACCGCTTCCTTCTCGCCCTCCGCTATCAATATGGCAGATTTCTTCTCGCCCTCTGCACGGAGTATCGCCTCACGGCGCTCGCGCTCCGCCTTCATCTGCCGCTCCATGGCGTCGGTTATCGCCGGAGGCGGGTCGATGTTCTTCAGCTCGACGCGGTTTATCTTTATGCCCCATGGATCGGTCGCCTCGTCCAGAATAGAACGCATCTTGGTATTGATGACGTCTCTTGAGGTGAGCGTCTGGTCAAGCTCCAGCTCTCCGATGATGTTTCTCAGCGTGGTTGCCGTCAGGTTCTCGATAGCCGCCATAGGATGCACGATGCCGTAGGTAAACAGCTTGGGGTCGGTGACCTGAAAATACACGACCGTGTCGATGCGCATGGTGACGTTATCCTTGGTGATAACGGGCTGCGGCGGGAAGTCCGCCACGCGCTCCTTGAGCGTGACCTTGTTCGCAATGCGCTCGATCATCGGGATTTTGATATGCAGCCCCGTCTCCCACGTGGACTGGTAGGCGCCCAGTCTCTCCACGATGAAGGCGCTTGCCTGCGGGACGATGACCACGTTTGACACCACGATGATGATGAGCAGCAAAAGCACCACGCCGATGATTATCGGTCCCAGAAGGCTCGCACCTGCCAAAATCACTCCTGCCATTGTTCTTCCTCCTTATTTATTCTCTTTACCATTGCCTTGACGCCGGCAATGTCGCTGACCTTGACGATGGTATCCGCGGGAATGCTCTCTCCGTCCGCAGAGCGCGCAGTCCATATCTGACCATCCGCGACCATTCTGACCTGCCCCTCGGCGCGCTCGTTATTGATCGCCTGAATAACGATCGCCTCGCCGCCTACTATCCTGTCGGCGTTGGTCTTGATATGCCGTCGGTTGATGTATTTCTGCGCCATGTCGCGCGCAAAGTACAGCACGACGCCGCTCACCGCCAGAAACAGCACGATCTGCAGCCACAGCGGCGCGCCCAGCAGCGCGGCTATCATCGCCGCAAGGCTGCCGGCGGAAAACCAGATGGCGACCAGCCCCAGCGTCGCCGCCTCTACTATGCCGAAAACGACCACCGCTGCCAGCCAAATCACCGGCATTATCATTTCTCCCATGCATCAAGCCCCCTTTTTTATACTAATATATCCAAAATACCGGACAACTTGCATCGCCGCCTGTGCGATGTTCTATATCATAATATATCATATCCGCGCCGTTTCGTCTACGTTTTTTTTAGCCGCAGCACCTTTTGCATGTACAACGGGCTTACAGCCGTGCAAAACTTTTTCTTGCAATCAAATACACCGTGTGTTATAATTCAGAGGTCTTGCAAAAAAACTATAACAAACGGAGGACAAAAGATGAAAAAACTCACCGCAGCCATATTGGCACTGATATTGGTATTGTCCTTGTGCGCTTGCAGCAGCACAAAGAGCACAAATACCAATAATGAGACACAGAAACCCGAAACGAGCACAACCAAGCCTGAGCAATCCGACAATACGCCGAATGCAAAAACCTACACCATTGCCGATGAAGTAATCGTTGACAATGAAAACTGCACCTTTAAAATTGTCAAGGCAGAGGTCGATAAGCTCTGGGGCTTTAAATTAAAGACATACTGCGAAAACAAGACTTCTGATAAAGCTCTTATGTTTTCCATCGACGATGTCAGCGTCAACGGCTATATGTCCGATCCTTTTTGGGCTGAGGAGGTTGCTCCCGGGAAAAAAACCAATGGCGACATTACTTTCCCTTCGTCTGATTTTGAAGCGATCGGGCTTTCATTTGCCGATGAAATCACTTTTACCTTAAGAGTTTACGATTCCGATGACTGGAGCGCGGATGATTATGTAAAAGATACTTTTACCATATATCCCACCGGGCTTAGTGCATCTGAAATAGTTTATCCCGAAAGAAGAATTTCCGCGACCGAGCAGGTAGTAGTGGACAACGATGACATCTGCTTTATCATCCTTGACCAAAAGGACGACAGCTTCTGGGGATATACTCTTAATTGCTATATTGAGAACAAGACGGATAAGCGCCTGATGTTTTCCTGGGACGATGTCAGCGTCAACGGCTTTATGATTGATCCCTTCTGGGCAAAGGGCGTTGCTCCCGGCATGAAGTGTTACAGCGGCATCAGCTTCTCAACCTCCGATTTTGAGGAGAATAGCATTACAGAGGTCGAAAATATCGAGTACACCGTACGCGCTTATGACTCTGATAATTGGCTTAGCGACGACATATACAATAACACCTTGACCTATCTGCCTCAGTAATCCTTTTACGCATCGGGCGGCTCACTCGTGTGAGCCGCCTTTTTTTGCCTCTGAGCCGGCAGGCTCCGGCGCAAAGCACGATTATGCGAAAAATCCGGCAGAAACACGATGTTTCTGCCGGATAGCTATCCGTATGCTCCGGATCAATACATTCCCATGCCGTCGCCCATGCCGCCGGCTGGTGCGGGCGGCAGCGGCTCCTTCTTGTCCGCTACCAGCGACTCCGTGGTGAGCACCATGGAGGCGATGGAGGCGGCGTTCTGCAGCGCGGTGCGGGTGACCTTGGTCGGGTCTACTATGCCCGCGCCGATCATATCGCAGTAAGTTTCCTTGTAAGCGTCAAAGCCATAGCCGATCTTGCGGGAGTTCTTGATGCGCTCCAGCACGACGGAGCCGTCGATGCCGGCGTTCGCCGCGATCTGCTTCATCGGCTCCTCAAGCGCCTTCATGACGATCTTGACGCCGGTCTTTTCGTCGCCGTCCACCTGAGTGATGACCTTGGAGACAGCGCCGATGGCGTTGATATAGGCGGTGCCGCCGCCGGCGACGATGCCCTCCTCGACCGCCGCGCGAGTGGCGTTGAGCGCGTCCTCGATGCGGAGCTTCTTCTCCTTCATCTCCACCTCGGTGGGAGCGCCGACCTTGATGACCGCAACGCCGCCCGCCAGCTTGGCAAGGCGCTCCTGCAGCTTCTCACGGTCAAAATCGGAGGTCGTCAGCTCCAGCTCGTTGCG
>JAFTDT010000058.1 GCA_017453985.1 Clostridia bacterium | reverse complement strand
CCCCGGCGGCGGCAGCGCGGGCGCTCTCTGCGGCGCGCAGGGCGCGGCGCTGGCGGGCATGGTGGCGGCGCTCACCCTCGGCAAGAAGAAATACGCTGACTGGCAGGAGCTGTGCGAGCGCAAAAAGGCTGAGGCGGAGGAGCTGCAGCGTCTGCTGACCGCGCAGGTAGACCGCGACACCGAGGCGTTCAATCTGATAAGCGCGGCGCTGGCTCTGCCCAAGGAGAGCGAGGAGGAAAAGGCGGCGCGGCGCAAGGCGCTGGCGGACGCCACGCTGGTCGCCACGCAGGTGCCCTTTGAAACGCTGGAGCTGGCGTGCCGCGCGCTGGAGATACCGCGCGAGCTGGTCGGCAAGTCCAACAAGTCCGCCGCGAGCGACCTCGGCGTGTCGGCGCTTCAGCTTTTGGCTTGCGCGCGCGCCTCGTGGCTCAATGTGAAGATAAACCTCTCCGGCATCGCGGACGAGGCCGCCGCCGAGAGCTTCCGTACGCGCGGACAGGCGCTGACGGAGCGCGCGGAGCAGCTCAGCGAGGAAATTTACCGCGAGATACTGGCGCAGCTCTGAGGCGCGGAAAGAGGAGAATATGGAATACTTGACGGATATAGAAATAGCTCATGCCAATGAGATGAAGAAGATCTGGCTGGTCAGCGACAGGCTGGAGATACAGCGCGACGATCTGGAGCTGTACGGCAACTACAAGACCAAGATAGACCCGCAGGCGGTCGCCGGCCGCCCGGCGGACGGCAAGGTGATACTCGTCACCGCCATCACGCCCACGCCCGCCGGCGAGGGCAAGACCACCACCTCGGTGGGGCTGGCGGACGCGCTCGCAAGGCTGGACAAGAGCGTTGCCGCCTGCCTGCGCGAGCCTTCGCTCGGCCCCGTGTTCGGCGTCAAGGGCGGCGCCGCCGGCGGCGGGTACGCACAGGTGGTGCCGATGGAGGACATCAACCTGCATTTTACCGGCGATTTTCACGCCATAGGCGCGGCGAACAACCTGATGTGCGCCGTACTGGATAATCATATCTATCAGGGCAACGCGCTGCGCGTAGACGTGCGCCGCGTGGCGTGCCGCAGAGTCGTGGACATGAACGACCGTCAACTCCGCAGCATCGTCTGCGGCATGGGCGGCAGGTCGGACGGCGTGCCGCGTGAGGACGGCTTTGACATCACGGTGGCAAGCGAGGTCATGGCGGCGCTCTGTCTGGCGGAGGACCTCAGCGACCTCAAGCTGCGCCTCGGGCGCATCATCGTCGCCTACACCCGCGAGGACGAGCCGGTGACGGTGTCCCAGCTCGGCATCGAGGGCGCGATGGCGGCGCTGCTCAAGGACGCGGTCAAGCCCAATTTAGTGCAGACGCTGGAGCATACTCCCGCCTTTATCCACGGCGGCCCCTTTGCCAACATCGCCCACGGCTGCAACAGCGTCATTGCCACGCGCACGGCTATGCGGCTGGTGGACTATGTGGTGACGGAGGCGGGCTTCGGAGCCGATCTCGGCGCGGAGAAGTTCCTCGATATCAAGTGCCGTCAGTCCGGCATCCGCCCCTCGGCGGTGGTGATAGTCGCCACGGTGCGTGCGCTCAAGATGCACGGCGGCGTGCCCAAGAAAGAGCTGGAGCCGGAGAACCTGCCCGCGCTGCGCGCCGGCATGGGCAATCTGCTGCGCCATGTGGAGAACATCACGCAGGTGTTCGGGCTGCCCGCAGTGGTGGCGATAAACCGCTTCCCCACGGACAGCGAGGCGGAGCTGGAGCTGGTGCGCGAGGCGTGCGCCGCGCAGGGCGTGAACGTCTGCCTCAGCGAGGTCTGGGCAAAGGGCGGCGAGGGCGGACTGGAGCTTGCCCGCGAGGTGCTGCGCCTTTGCGAGCAGCCGAGCGAGCTGCGCTTCGTCTATGAGGACGAAACGCCCGTGCGCGACAAGATAGACGCCGTCGTGAAGAAGATCTACCGCGGTCGCGGCGCCTTCTTCACCCCCGCCGCGCTGAAGGATCTGAAGCTGATAGACAAGATGGGCTGCGGGCATCTGCCGGTCTGCATGGCAAAGACGCAGTACAGCTTTTCCGACGATCAGAAAAAGCTCGGAGCGCCCGAGGACTTTGAC
Organism: Clostridia bacterium; assembly: GCA_017453985.1. Classification (GTDB taxonomy): domain Bacteria; phylum Bacillota; class Clostridia; order Oscillospirales; family Butyricicoccaceae; genus RGIG3726. Next base: position 13,740 of record JAFTDT010000058.1, on the reverse strand, counting down.
GTGACGGTGCGCGCGCTCAAGGTCTGCGCGGGCGCGGGCTTCGTCGTCGCCTACACCGGCGAGATCATGACCATGCCCGGGCTGCCGCCGGTACCCTCGGCAGAGAAGATCGACGTCACGCCGGAAGGCGAGATAGACGGCATATTCTGAACAGGCAAGAGCGTGCCCTGCGGGGCGCGCTCTTTGGCAATAAAAGAGAGAAAAAAGGGGGATTTGCCCGCTTAAAAGCGATAATTACAAAAACAAAAAATCCGAGCGCCGTCCCGACGGGAACAAAGCTCGGATTTTTCCGTTGTGTCTCTGAGGGACGGAAAGGACGGAGTTGCTTTTTTACAGCGGAAAACTCGGAAAACGGTATGGATACCGGCGCGGGAACGCTCACGACGCTCTTGCTCATTTCCTTTTTTCCCGCTGTTCGCGCTTTTTCCTTCTCTGCTCGCGGTTTTGCTTTTCGGATTCAAAAAGCTCCACCGCGGCATCGGTCAGTCCGGCGTCCCACGTCTTTCCGCTCGGCTTGCTGTCTGCCATCCACGGACAATAATCGGCATAATCATCATCGAGAACTACGGTGTAGGGCGGACCGCAGCGGTCGTTTACATGGGAGTACAGCCGACGCCCCGTTTGTATCAATTCCTCCGCCTGACTGTCCTTCATGCTTTTCGTCAGTTGGCTGTAAACCGCGGCGGAGATTTCGTAGAGCTCCCACGACCCCTGAAACACGACCTCCGCGCCATAAACGCCTTTTTCCTCATTATAAGCCGCCTTCCAGCTTGTGCCTTTTTTGAACTGCATTCTCTTTTCCTCCGCTTTTATTGAATTGCTCTTATGAGAACCCAAAAAACTCCTTCAGACCGGGTCTTCCTTTCAAATCCTCTGCCGTAAATCCATAGTGCAATGCAGAGGACAGCGTAATTACCCGATTTAAAAAGGCGTCATAGGGCAGACTAAACCACTCTTTTGGGATTGCGGTGCAAATGGTTCCGCCGTCATTATGGCTGCCGCCCCAGCACCACGCTTCATCAAGCTCGGCTTCATAGCTTCCGCTGCCCAATTTATTGAAGCAATACCACGAAACCCATTCCATCATGCCTTCCGGCGTTTTTTCCCCTTCATAGTGCGGCGCCGAATACTCTTTTTCAGAATATCCTGCCTCCCCTTTTTCGGCGCTCCGGCGATAGATCATGAACTTTTCCGCGCGGTGAGAGCTCCGCCCCATCTGCAACCCTCCAGTCTGCATCCTTTGCTGCTTTGCGCAAGCCCCGCAGGGAAATCCTTCCGGCGGGGCGCAATCCCGTTTTTCGTCCCGACAGACAGCGCCGCAAGCAGAGACAAAAATGGGATCAGCAGCGCGGGAAGGTAATATAGATACCAAATATGCCGGGCGACGACCTCTGTTTCTTCAAAGGCGATGTACTTTGCGCCGCGCAGAATAATCCACAGCGTAATGAGTCCGGCAATGCTCACCATATACCTGCGTGTATGAGGCTCGATGATGCGGTCGGCAAAGAATATCATCAGCGCCAGAGAAAACATCATCAGAAACAGCTTTGAAGCGCCTCGGAGCAAGAAGCGATCCGGGGCAAAATTGCGACGCAGGCGATGAACGCATATAAAAAGGCAAGCTGCAAAAGCATCAGCAGCGCCCTCTTTGCCGTTGTCATAACCGCAAAGCTCCCCGAGGCGCGCCGCTCCGCTGACCGGCATCGCCCCATCGAGCCGACGCCGCACACGCCGATATACAGCCCTTCATAACCGCCCTCCGGTGAATACAAAAATACGAATATATTATATCTGAATATCAAGATGTTTTCAAGACGGGAGCGGCGCCGCGCCGCGCCGCGTCAAAGCGGAATGGCTCCGGACACCGGAATGCTTCCGCTTTCTCAACAACGAATAATTTTTCCAGTCTTAAATCTTCAGTGTTCATTTGGAAAGTCCTGTCGCGGCGCCTGAATACTGAAGACCGCAAATTTCAGAATGAAGGATACAAAACAAAAATCCTGCCGCCTGCGCGACAGGATTTCTCAATTGTGGTGGACCCTAACGGATTCGAACCGCTGACCCTCCGCACGTCAAGCGGATGCTCTAGCCAGCTGAGCTAAGGGTCCATTGCTTATAGCTTTTTAATTATATACTACCCGCTGCACTTTGTCAATATCAAAGTTTTCGCTTTTGTGCTGGTGAAGACTGAAAATTTAAAAACGAAGAATACAAAGCAAAAATCCTGCCGCTTGCGCGACAGGACTTTCTCTTTTGGTGGGAGCGGGTGGATTCGAACCACCGTAGGCATTGCCAACAGATTTACAGTCTGCCCCCTTTGGCCACTCGGGAACACTCCCATGTTCCGTATATCAAGTTATCTGCTCCGAAAAAAGTGGAGCTGGTGGACGGATTCGAACCCCCGACCTGCTGATTACAAATCAGCTGCTCTACCGGCTGAGCTACACCAGCAAATGGGGAGCTTCAAACGCGTTATTCAGTATAACACAAGCCCCTGCAAAAAGCAAGCTTTTTTTACTTATTTATTTGCGCTTTTTTCGATTTTTTCCGACACATTGTGCAGAAGAGAGAAAAGGGACGGCGCAAGCTGCGGATATCCCTGCTGGATCATGCCGATATCCATATCCGGCAGCGACTCTCCGACCTCTTTATCCCTGCCCAGCTCGCGCAGAGCGCCCTCGCACAGCTTCATGCGCGCGTCGCACAGCTCGGAATAGCACATGCCGGAGACGGAAAACGCCTCCTCGCGGCTGTCCCGGTCGAGCTGATACACCAGACGGTACGCCTTGTAAAAAGCGGTAGAGAGATAGTCCGAAACCGAGGTGATGAGCTTGTTGCTGCCATGCTTGCCGATCAACTCGAACAGGATCGAGATGCCGTTGACCAGCAGCTTTTTGCTCAGCATGGCATAGGCGCTGCCGCGCAGGACATTGCCCTTGTCCAGCGAGCTGTCTATCAGATCGTCGGCGATGATCGCGCCGCCGTCGCGCAGCATGGTGCGTCCCAGCAGATAATCCGCTGAGACGCCGTAATAATCCGCCGCGCGCACGACAAAGCTGAGTCCGGGCTCGCGCACTCCGTTCTCATAATGAGAAAGCAGCGCCTGCGAAACGCCCAGATCGAGCGCCGCCCTGCGCTGACTTATTTTCTTTTCGACCCGCAAAAGATGCAGCGTGCGCGGAAAATCATCTACCATTACCTTATTCTCCCTACTGAAAACCGCCATTTTTCGACGGCGAGTATTTATAGTATAATGCTAATTATACTGATTGTAAAGTACATTTTTTCAAATACCTGCGATGAAAAAGCACCGAAAAAGAGCCTTGATTTTTGGTCATTTTGACTGTTTTTTCGCTGGAACACAAGATATGCTTTTCATTATTTTCACATATCACAAAATATGGCTTGAACAGTATATCTCAGTGATGTATAATAATTTTCGGAAAAATAAATTATCGCACAGGGAGGTGCGCGCATGTCCATTGAAAAGGTGCGCGAGTTTCTGCGTCCGCTGGGGCTGGCGGATAAGGTGATGGAGTTTCCCGTTTCCAGCGCCACCGTGGCGCTGGCGGCGGAGGCGCTGGGCGTGGAGCCGGGGCGCATCGCCAAGAGCCTGTCCTTCGCCTGCGGCGAGGGCTGCATGGTGGTGGTGACCGCGGGCGACGCCCGCATCAGCAACCGCAAGTTCCGCGACCGCTTTGGCTTCAAGGCGAAGATGCTGACGCCGGAGCAGGCGCTGGCGCTGACCGGTCACGCTGTCGGCGGCGTCTGTCCCTTTGCGCTGCCGGAGGGCACGGCGGTGTACTGCGACGAGAGTCTGCGCCGCTACGCGACGGTGTTTCCCGCCTGCGGCAGCTCTAATTCCGCCATCGAGCTGACGCCGGAGCGGCTGGCGGAGATCTGCGGCGCGGAGTGGGCTGACCTCTGCCGCGCTCCGGACGAGGAATAAGCGATATTTCACGGCAAATTACACATTCATAACCTATAAAAACATGAACGGAGGCAAACAAAATGGTATCACCCAAGTTTCTTGTCAGCGGCGGCAAGCGTTCGCCCATCAGAGAGCTGAGCGAGTACGGCGCGGCGCAGGCGGCGATCGTCGGCAGGGAGAACGTCTATGACTTCAGTCTCGGCAACCCCAGCACGCCCCCGCCCAAGGAGGTCGAGGACGCCATCATCGACATAATCCAAAACGACGACCCGGTGGAGGTACACGGCTATTCCAGCAACATGGGGCTGGACAGCTGCCGTCAGGCTGTCGCGGAGTCGTACAACCGCCGCTTCGGCACGGAGCTGGACAAGAAAAACTTCATGATGACCACCGGCGCCAGCACCGCGCTGAACGTCGTCAGTCTGGCGCTGAACATCGACGAGCAGAGCGAGATAATGGTGATCGCGCCGTATTTCCCCGGATATACGCAGGCGTGCGACGCGGGCGGCAACAGGATGGTCGTCGTGCCGCCGGATATGGACGGCTTCCAGATCAATTTTGCGGAGATGGAGCGGCTGATAAATCCCCATACGCAGGGCGTCATCATCAATTCTCCCAACAACCCGACGGGCGTGATTTACAGCGCGGAGACGATACAGAGGATCGGCGCGCTGCTGGAGAAGAAGAGCCGCGAATACGGTCACGCCATCTATATCATCTGCGACGAGCCGTACCGCGAGCTGGTGTACACCGACGCCGAGGTGCCGTATATCCCCAAGTATTACCGCAACACCATCATCTGCTATTCTTATTCCAAGTCGCTTTCGCTGGCGGGCGAGCGCGTGGGCTATATCGCCACCGACAACGATATCGACGACTTTGATCAGGTGTGGATCGCCCTGCGCGGCGCTGCCGGCATCGTTGCCAACGTCTGCGCCCCCACCCTGTTCCAGAAGGTCGTGGAGCGCTGCGTGGACGTGGCGCCCAACATGGCGGATTACGTTTACAACCGCAATCTGCTGATGGACGCCTTTGCCAAGATCGGCTATGAGTTTGCGCGACCGGACGGCGCTTTTTATCTCTATTTCAAGGCGCCCTTCGGCATGGACGCGCAGGAGTTCTCCGAGCTGGCGAAGAAGTACAACGTGCTGATCGTGCCGGGCTTCGGCTGTCCGGGCTATCTGCGCCTGTCCTACTGCGCCTCCCGCCGCTCCTGCGAGGCGTGCATACCCTTCATGCAGAAGCTTTACGACGAGGCGCGGGAGATCATGGCAGGAAAATAAACTGCATACCGCCTTGAACGGGCTGAGAGCCATGCGGCTCTCAGCCCGTTTTTTTGCCGCAGGCGGCTTTTACAAAAAGCATTGTAAAAAAACGTCGAAAATGATATAATTGAAGGCAGGAAAAATATCGGTTTCGAGGTGAGGCTGGGATATGGCGACTGGAAAAATTAAATTGGGGCTGGATCAGTTTATTGCCGACGTGATAATCAACGGCGGCGACAGCCAGAGGCTGTGCTTTGTTTTAGGCTCCGGCGCGTCCGTAACTTCCGGGATCCCCGTCGGCGGCAGGCTGGAAATGGACTGGATGGACTACATCATGGAGCAGAGTGACGGGTATATAGCCGGCGTGCGCAAAACTGCGGCAAGCTTGTACAAAAACAAAGACCTCGACCACAGGTTCTCGGAGATAGAAAGGGCATGGAAAGAGGCGAAAAACGCCGGCAGAGATACTCTGCCCGGCAAATATTACTTCGATATTTTTGTTCTGCGCTTTTACAGCAGGGAGGGGAGCGGGATCGAGGAGCTGCAGCGCCTGATGCGCGGCTGCGAGCCGAGCGTGGGATATTATGTGCTTTCCCGCTTGCTGGCAAAGGATAACTGCCGAAACAATCTTGTGATCACCACCAATTTTGACAGCCTGATGGAAAAGGCGATATTTGCCTTTACGGAGCAGGCGCCGGTCGCGGTTTCCCACGAAGCCCTGTTGGAGGCTATGGATTGGAAGGTGCGCTACCCCATCGTTGCCAAGGTTCACCGCGACCTGCTGTTCAAGCCGTTAAACAGCACCAGGGAGGTAAGCGAGCTGAAGGAGGGCTGGCAAGAGCCGCTGCGACGCGTGCTGGAAAACTACACCCCCATCGTGATCGGGTATGCGGGCGCGGACAAAAGCCTGATGTCCTTTTTTGAGGACAACGGCACGAGCTTTTCAAACGGGCTGTATTGGTGCTATCGCGAACAGAGCGGCGAGCCGGAGAACAGAATCAAGGCGCTTGTGAAAAGCAAGGGCGGTTTTCTCGTTCCCATCGAGGGTTTTGATGAACTGATGGTGCGGATAGGTATGCACAGCAAGAAAAAATTGATACGTGATCCTGATGACGATACCCTTTTAAATGAATTGCAAGAGAGATATGACGAAAACATAGAAAAGCTCAAGGCTGCATTGAAGGCAACAATAAAGAGCATAGAAGCCGCAGATCCTACCTCTCCTTGGGGCTACTTTAACCGCGCTTACCGTTATTTCGAGGAAGGGAAGCTTGAAGAAGCGATCGCGGACTACGACAAAGCCATCGAGCTGAAGCCCGATGATGCGGATGCCTATAATAACCGCGGCAATGTGCATGATGAATTGGGTGAATACAAAAAAGCGATCGAGGACTACGACGAAGCCATCAAGCTGAAGACCGATTATGCGGATGCCTATAACAACCGCGGTGTTGCGCATGCTGATTTGGGCGAATATAAAAAGGCGATCGAGGACTATGACAAAGCCATCGAGCTGAAGCCCGATCTTGCGGAAGCCTATAACAACCGCGGTGTTGCGCATAGTAAATTGTACGAATATGAAAAAGCGGTCGCGGATTACGGCAAAGCCATCGAGCTGGAGCCCGATGATGCGGACGCCTATTATAACCGCGGCATTGCGCATGGTAAATTGGGCGATGCGCATGCTGATTTGGACGAAAATAAAAAAGCGATCGCGGACTTTAGCAAAGCCATCGACCTGAAGCCCGATGATGCTGACGCCTATTATAACCGCGGTGTTGCGCATGGTGAATTGGGCGAGCCTGACAAAGCAATCGCGGACTTTAGCAAGGCAATTGAGTTGAAGCACGACTATGCGGCTGCCTACAATAACCGCGGCAATGTGCATTATAAATTGGGCGATGCGCATGCTGATTTGGACGAATATAAAAAAGCGATCGCGGACTACGACAAAGCCATCAAGCTGAAGCCCGATTATGTAATAGCCTATATTGGTCGCGCTCTTGCGCATATTAAATTGGGCAAAGCGGACAAAGCCAGCGCGGACTACAACAAAGCCATTGAGCTGGATCCTACGTTAAAGAGCGACGAATAAGGGCAGACCGCCTCGTTCGCGTTTTGCCCGCCGTCGGGGGGAAATCCCGACGGGTCTTGCAGGAGAGGGGCGCCGCACCCTCCCCAAAAGCCTTGCGGCGGAATGCAAATAAGCGCCCCGCTGCCGCAGAAGCCGTCATTCCCCGTGCAGCGGCTCCGCCGACACTCTCAGCTCCCCGCAGCGCGGGGAGCTTTTTTGCGCAAAACCGTTGCATTTTTGCCCGCGTTTATGCTATAATGTCAATATCGGAATGAATGCATGAATATAATTGCTGTTTGGAATAATTTTGCGAAAGGACTGACCGCGGCATGAGCCTGCGCGCGCTCTTTTCCGCCGAGGCGCGGAAGCACGACAGAAAAATATGGTCGCTGGTGCTGCCCTGTCTGCTGGAAAACATGCTGACCTTTTTCGTTGCGCTGGTGACAAGCGCGATGATCGGCAGGCTCTCGCCCGGCGACATCTCTGCGCTCGGCGTATCCAACCGCCTGACCGTGCTGGTCACGGCGGTGTTCACCGGCATCGGCGTGGGGACGACGGTGCTGGTGGGGCTGCATTACGGGGAGGGTCGGCGCGAGCGATGCCTCCGCAGCGCCAAGGGCGCGCTGGCGGTCGCGGCGCCGCTCGCCGCAGTGCTGGCGGCGCTGATATTCATCTTCGCCCGCCCGCTGCTGCGCTTTTTTACCGCCGAGCAGGAGCTTTTGGACGCGGCGCGGCAATATCTGCGCGTCGCGATCTGGCTCTGCCCGTTTTTCGCCGTATCGCGCGTGGTCACGGCGGCGTTCAACGGGCAGGGCGACACGGTCACGCCGCTGGTCATCGCCTTTACCACCAACGTGGTGAACGCGCTGCTGTGCGGAGCCTTGATCTTCGGCGTGGGACCGGCGCCGCGGCTGGGACTGCTGGGCGCGGCGATAGGTAGGCTTGCCTCCACCGCCATCGGCGCGGCGCTGGGGCTGGCGCTGCTGTTCCGCCCGCAGGGACCGTTCCGCGGGGTGCCGCGCCTGCGCGGGATATTTGACCGCGAGGATTTGCGGCGGCTCTTTTCCGCCGGACTGCCCGCCGCAGGCGAAAACGTGCTGCATTCGCTGGCGGTGATCGTGATAAGCCGCGCTCTGCTCAGCTACGGCAGCGCCAGCTATGCCGCCTATCAGTTAGCCACGCAGATCGAGGAGTTCTTCGGCGCGCCGGCCTTTGCCTTTTCCATCGCGGCGACCGCCTTGGCGGCGCACAGCATCGGCGCCGGCGACCGCGAGCTTTTCCGCGCCTACCGCCGCCGCGAGGGCGTGCTGTCCTCGGCGGTCAGCCTGCCCATCATGGCGCTGCTGCTTGCCGCGCCGCGTCCGCTGATGTCGCTCATCACCGACAAGCCGGAGCTGCAGCGCATCGGCGCGATATACCTCGTGCTGACCGCGATATGCTATATCCCGCAGATACTCAGCATGATAGATTTCGGCACCGTCCGCGCCGCCGGTCGGCGCGGCTTTCCGCTCGCCTGCACCATGGCGGGGCTGTGGGGCTTTCGCGTGCCGGTGGCGTGTCTCTGCGCGTGGGTGCTGCATGCCGGCATCGCGTGGGTCTTCGCCGGCATCGCCTTTGACCAGGTGGTGCGCTATATCATCGGCAAAATATTCATTCGCAAGACAAAAATATTGAAAATAAAGGAGGAAAACGCATGAATATGAACGACCCCCGCGTGCGGGAGTTTGCCCGCCTGCAGGTGACCGTCGGCGCGGGACTGCGCCCCGGCAAGCGGCTGTATCTCAAGGGCGTGCCGCTCTCGGCGGCGGACTATATCCGTGTGCTGGCGGAGGAGGCGTATGCCGCCGGCGCGTCCGACGTGCAGGTTTCGTGGGTGGACGGCAGGCTCGACCGTCTGCGCTATTTGCACGCCGCGGACGCCGAGCTGGACAGGCATTTCGGTCCCGCCCGCGAGTTTTTCGAGAGTCTTGTCGCGGAGGGCGACAGCGTCATGCATATGTTCTCGCAGGAGCCGCATTCCACCGACGGCTGCGACGCGCGGCGCATCGGGCGCGCCATGGCGGCATATATGCAGACGACGGCTCCGCTGCGCGAGGCGCAGATGAAGTCGGGACTGCTGAACTGCACCTCCACGGTGCCCAACCCCGCGTGGGCGCGGGAGGTCTTCCCGCAGCTCACGGAGGACGAGGCGCTGGACAGGCTGTGGGAAGCCGTGCTCGCCGCCTCCCGCGTGACGGGCGACGGCAGGGCGGCGGAGCGATGGCAGGAGTTTGACCGCAAAAGCAAGGCGCGGGCGAAAAAGCTCAGCGAGGCAAGGCTGACGGAACTGCGCTACCGCAGCGGACTGGGCATGGACCTCACCGTCGGGCTGCCGGAGGGCGTCTTGTGGCACGGCGCCTCCACCGAGGCAAACGGGCAGAGCTATTATGCCAACCTGCCGACGGAGGAGATCTTCACCTCGCCGCACCGCGAGCGGGCGGAGGGCGTGATAGTTTCGTCCATGCCGCTGTACTGGCAGGGTACCGTGATACGCGGCATCCGCCTCGTCATGCATGACGGCGTCGTGACCGAGGCGCACGCCGACGAAGGGCTGGAGGCGCTGCTGGAGGTCGTGGAGCATGACGAAGGCTCGCGCCGCCTCGGCGAGTGCGCGCTGGTGGGCTGGGACTCGCCGATACGCGCCGTGGGCGTGAACTTCTGCAACGCGCTGTTTGATGAAAACGCCGCCTGCCATTTCGCGCTCGGCAAGGGCTTTGACTATCTCATGCCGGGCGATGCGCGGGCGGCGGGGATAAACGAATCGGACAAGCATATGGATTTCATGGTCGGCACCGCCGATCTCTCCGTTACCGGCGTGCGTGCCGACGGCGGCGAGCTGCCGATAATGCGCGACGGAATGTTCGTGATTTGACGGAGCTGCCGTAAGAAGCAAAACCGGCGTGATGCAGTCAGGCATCACGCCGCTTTTGTAATATGCTGAGTAAAGCTGAGAAAAACGAAGGCTCCCGTGCGGCAAGCCCGCGCGGGCGCCTTTTAAGACGGGGAAAATGCCGCCGGTTTTACCTTTCCGTTCTGCCCTTGTAGGCGCTGATGCCGCCGAGATCGGTGACGTTGGTATAGCCCATATCCCGCAGCGCGGCGGCGGCGCGGGCGCTGCGCCCGCCGGACAGACAGTAGACGTAAACCGGCGCGGTCATATCAGGCGCTTTTTGACCGGCGTTTGAAATTCCCGCCAGCGGCAGATTGACGCTGCCGGGGATATGCCCGGCGGCGAACTCCTGCGGCTCGCGCACGTCCAGCAGCACCGCGCCCGGCTCCTCCGCCAGACGGCGCACACCCTCGTTGATATCCATGCTGTTTTTCTTCGTAAAGCCAAAAATTCCCACGTTCATTCTCCTTTGCGTTCGATTTCCCTTTTCTGCCCTCAGTATATCACGCAGCGCGTGGAAAATACCGTGACGCGGTCACAAAGCAGCATGGGCGCTATGGCGGCGTTTATTTTGCAGCCTGCCCCTCGGCGGCGGGCAGAATGCCGCGCTCGCGCGCCAGCTCCTCCGCCATGGCAATCAGCTCGCGGTCTGTCACCACGTCGGAGGGATAGACGTATGCCCTGGCTGCCGCACGTTCAAAGCGCCGGCGCATTCCCATCGCCTCCGGCAGATTGCGGTTTTGCAGCAGCAGTCGGATATATTCGGTGCGGAGCAAGATGATGTTATAGTCATGCTTATCCTCCAGCTCTTTTCTCCGCTTTTCGCACGGCGGCGTTATCTCCGCCGTGCCATATCCCAGCAGCGCCAGCGTCATTCGGTCCTCCTCCACATACAACCGCATTCCCTCCGGAATCGCCTCATCCTCCAGCAGCTCTGTCATCACGGCATCCGCCTCGGCAAAGCGGTGCGCGTCCAGCAGCCAGTGGTAACGAGTCCAATATATCATTCTGCCGATATCGCTTTTCGCCTCCACGCCCTCCGGCAGCTCGAACCATTCCGCAGGCATATCGCGCAGGCGCACGCCGTCGGCAAACATGTCATTCTTTGCAGATTGTATGGATGTGATTCGCCGCCAAATCGGATCGCGGCGCAGCAGACGCAAGGTAGCGCCGTCGTTGGCTCCTTTCGGAGACGTTATCGGTATGATGTTAATGCACGCACCAATGATGCCGAATATCGCCGCCGCCAGCAAAAACAGCGAGAGCAGCCCGCGCGTCCAAAGCAGTCCTGCCGCACCGAAGAGCAGCGCAAACATGGCATTCAGAATGGCTCCGCCAAGGTAAAAAAGCGCAATCGGCGCCTCTGTGCCGCCGTCATAGGCACGTGACATGCTTGCTTCGCCATCGCTCGCACCGACCGATCTCTTCCACCGATGCAGACGCAGCCTGCCCTCGCTGTTCACCAGCATGAGGCGACCCACCCGCATATATCTGAAGCGGTAGCCGGTCAGCCAGCCGCCCAGCACGTGTCCGAACTCGTGGATAGCTACGTCTATTAAATACGGCAAGAAAAACATCGGCGGCAGTATCGCAGCCTTAAGAAAAATGCTCCATTCCGCGCTCGCGGGCTCTCGCCACTCCAGCGCCTTCAGATGAAGAAAGAATATCGCTGCAATTATCGCCAGGGTCTTTATGCTGCGCCATCGCTTCTGCCATTTTTCGCGCTTTTGACTCTTTTTTTCGTCCATATTCAAATCCCTTGCGTTATAGATTTAGATAATTATACGATTTGTTATTGCGATTTTACGCCTATTCCTCCAAATTGCGCGCCTATTCCTCAGGCAGAAACGGCTCTATGATTCTCAGAAATATACTATCGGGATCAACAACTGCAACATCTCCTATGAAAACCGCAAGCTCCATATCCTCTGTGATCTCCGCTCCAATGCCCCACAGGGCGACCTCCAGCAGCTTTTCACCGTCCGCTTCAAAATAATAATATATGCTGGCGTCCAGCGCGACCTCTTCTTTCGGCTTTTTCAAGATCTTCTGCTCCAGGAGCCTTAAACTCTCGATATGCTCGCTCAGCTCCTGCCCGCCTACTTCGATTTTCTGCACAGAGCTATTATTCGATAATAAATTATCGACTTGCCACGGATACGGCGTAAGCACATACGGGTCTTTATAAAAGATTTTCAGACTGAGCTTTTCAATATTTCCGCTGTCGATAAAGGACAAAAGCCTGTCCACCTGCTCTTCCGCTTTCTTTATGCTTCCGCAGCCCTGCAAACTCAAGCATATAACAACGAGCAAGGCAACCGATACAATTCTTTTCATAACAACCTCCTTGAAATCACATAACTCACAATTATAGCGGCGGCATTTCCCGTCACTGTATAAATGCAGAAGAAGGCGCATTTCTTTCAAACTTTGTTCTATTTTTGTTTATTTCGGCACTTTTACCAAATTTACATGCTCCGCTGTGTGCATTATGACCTCCTTGCTCATCGCCGCGTTGTCAAGACGGCTGAGCGGGTATTCCCGCTCAGCCGTCTTTGCTGTATCAAGCCTTGCTTTTACTTGTCCTTGCGCTCCTCGCCGAAGGTCTTTTTCGCCTCTTCCCAGCCGGCGATCAGACCCTTGAAGCCTGCGGAAAGCACGTCCTTGAGGTCATCGGTCGCGTCGGCGGCGGCGACTCTGAGCTTGTCCGCGGCGTCCTTCAGCGCGGCCTTCGCAGCCTCCGCCTTCTCAGCGCGGAGAAGCTCCGCCGAGGGCGCAGCGCGCTTGCCGCTGTCACGGATCGCAGCCTGCGCGGCGGCGAGACGGGCTATCGGCACGCGGAAGGGCGAGCAGGAAACATAGTCCAGCCCGACCTTGTGGCAGAACTCCACGGAGGAGGGGTCTCCGCCGTGCTCGCCGCAGATGCCGAGGCTGAGGTCGGGACGGGTCTTGCGTCCCAGACGGGCAGCCATCTCCACCAGCTTGCCGACGCCGGTCTGGTCGATCTTGGCAAACGGGTCGTTTTCGTATATCTTGCGGTCATAGTAGGCGTCGAGGAACTTGCCCGCGTCGTCGCGTGAGAAGCCGAAGGTCATCTGCGTCAGGTCGTTGGTGCCGAAGCTGAAGAACTCGGCCTCGGTCGCGATCTGATCGGCGGTCAGAGCGGCACGCGGGATCTCGATCATCGTGCCGACAAGGTACTTCATGCTGGAGCCGGCAGCTGCGATCAGCTCATCCGCGGCCTTGACAACAACATCCTAGACGAACTTGAGTTCCTTGACCTCGCCGACCAGCGGTATCATGATCTCCGGCTCCATCTTCCACTCGGGGTGCTTCTTCTGCACGTTGATGGCGGCGCGGATGACGGCGCGGGTCTGCATACGGGCGATCTCCGGATAGGTGACAGCCAGACGGCAGCCGAGGTGACCAATCATGGGGTTGAACTCATGCAGGCCGGCGATGATGTTCTTGATCTGCTCAACGCTCTTGCCCCGAGCTTCGGCAAGGGCGGCGATATCGGCTTCCTCAGTGGGAACGAACT
>JAFTDT010000057.1 GCA_017453985.1 Clostridia bacterium | reverse complement strand
CCAGTATAAGCAGCGCACAAACCAGCGCCTGCGCCCAAAAATACAGCTCACAGGCTATGCCCTTTTCCGAGCTTTTGCTCTTGCTCTTGCTTTCAGCATCTTTTTGATTATTCATTTGAACCCGCTTTCATTTTGAAAAACAAGAGGGACGAAAGACCGTCCCTCAGAATTTTTTCAGACTTAGATGTCTTCTTTAACTTTGGCGGCCTTACCGACTCTGTCACGAAGATAATAAAGCTTGGCGCGTCTGACCTTACCCTTTCTCACTACCTCAAACTTTTCAATGTTGGGGGAATGGATGGGGAAAGTCTTTTCCACGCCGACTCCGTAAGACATACGGCGTACCGTGACGGTCTCCTGAATGCCGCCGTGCTTTTTGGCGATGACGGTGCCCTCGAAGACCTGTATCCTCTCGCGGGAACCTTCTTTGATCTTGGCATATACCTTGACGGTATCGCCAATGCCGAATTCCGCAACATTCTCCTTGATCTGCGATTGTGTCAGTTGTTTAATAAGATCCATTTCAGCATTTTCCTTTCATGTAGCCGTTCGTGCCCTGACAGCGGCAGAGGACCAACTTTAATACAAGCTAAATTATAATATCACAACCGTTTTGCAAATGCAAGGTTTTTTACACAAAATCCTGACAATTTTTATCAAAAATGTGTGTTCTGGTATATTTTGCGAGCACATCGCTGCCGATAAAGCCCTTTTGCTGCAGCGAAGCGGTCACATATACCGGGTTCAGCGTGTCGTTTCCCGCCTTCAGTACGCAGCTGCACAGCGTTCCTTCCGGTGCGTCGCGGAAACTTATCGCCTGTATGTAATCAAATACATCCGCCTGTAGCGATCCGCGCTTTGATTTCTTTTCAATGATCACGGGCGAAACAAAGCTTTCACTGATGCATTCGTCCATTTTGCAGAAATAAACAATGTCATACGCACAGTATGCGATTTCCGACGCCTTGCTTTGCGGCGTCCATGCGCCGCTGACCTTCAAACCCTCCGGCAGAACGGCGTTGAGCCTTTCGACGATATCGGCGGACAGCTCGTCCTCGGTAAGCTCAAGGTCGCACAGCTCGCATATGCTGCTGTGTCCGGTGGACAGCGGCGCCAATATCGACATATTGATATGCGGATTGAAGCCCTGCGAGTATTTTACCGGCAGTCCGGCGCGCAAAAACGCCCGCTGCAGCGCCTTCATCAGATCGAGATGGGAGATATATGCCAGCTTGTCACGCTTTTCATATCTTATCCTCACCTTATACATCGCATGTACCTCCCGTCAGCGAAAGCGCACCGCATCCGCGGCAGCCCGCCTTGCAGTCCGGAGTCGCCTGTCCGCGCAGAGATTGCATATATTCTCCGTAAAGAAACGACTTCGTCACGCCGGATAGGATATGATCCCACGGCAATATCTCATCCTTTTCCAGCGTTCTGTTGGCATAAAATGCGGGATCGACGCCGCATTCTTCAAACGCCGCTCTCCACTTTTCCGCGTCAAAGCATTCGTCCCAGCCGTCCAGCCGGCAGCCGCGTTTCCATGCACTGTAAATGACCGCCGAGAGTCTGCGGTCTCCCCTTGCCAGCACCGCCTCCAAAAAGCTGGTGTCATATCGGTGCAGACTGTACGTTACATTTTTGATTTTCAGGCTGTCAATCAGCAGCCGCTGCCGTCTTGTGACCTCATCGCCGGATATCTGCCCTACCCATTGAAACGGAGTCTGCGCCTTGGGCACAAAGGTGGATATGCCGACGGATATGCGTATGCCGCGCGCCTTATGCCGCGCATGCTCACGAAACACGGATATGACGTTTTTGACGATCTGAGAAATGCCGAGAAGATCCTCGTCCATTTCCGAGGGAAGCCCCATCATAAAATACAGCTTTACGCCGTTGTAGCCCGCCTCAAAGGCGACCCGGCACGCATTCAAAAGATCCTCCTCGCGGAGGTTTTTGTTTATCACGTCGCGCAGGCGCTGGCTGCCTGCCTCGGGAGCAAAGGTCAGTCCGCTTTTGCGCACCTTTTGCACGTTTTCCATAAGCTGCAGGTCAAAGCTGTCGGCTCTGAGCGAAGGCAGCGCAAGGTTTACATGCTTTGGCTCAAACTCTGCGACCAGACTGTTGCAAAGCTCGCTCAGGCAGGGATAATCGCTTGAGCTGAGCGAGGTCAGCGAGACCTCATCCCAGCCGGTATTCTTAATAATCGCCTTTGCCTGCCGCTCCAGCGTTTCCGGCCGCTTTGCCCGGATAGGTCGGTATGTATATCCCGCCTGACAAAAGCGGCAGCCGCGGCGACAGCCGCGGAACAGCTCCACCATGGCGCGGTCGAAAACTATTTCCGTATTGGGCACGATGAAACGGTCTGGATAGTAGGCGCTGTCAAAATCGCTCACGACGCGCTTTCGCACGGTCGGCGGCGCGCCGTTGGTCGGAGTGACGGAGATGAGTCTGCCGTCACTGCCGTATTCCATCTTATAAAACGAAGGGACGTACATGCCCTCTCGCTTGGCGATCTCCTGCAGAAAGGCATGCTTTGTCCAGCCCTCTTGTTTTGCTCGACGGTACAGCTCTATCAGCTCCGGCAGCGATTCCTCGCCCTCGCCGATCATTATCACATCAAAGAAATCCGCTACCGGCTCCGCATTATATACGCAGGGACCTCCCGCCACCACCAGCGGCACGTCCTCTCCCCTTTCTGCGGAAAACGCCGGTATGCCGGCAAGATCAAGCATATTGAGTACGGCGGTGTAATTCAGCTCATACTGTAAGGTAAATCCAAGTATATCAAACTCACGGAGCGGATCGCCGCTTTCAAGCGCGTAGAGAGGCAGTCCGTTTTTGCGCATCTCCTCCTCCATGTCGATAAACGGAGCGTATGCGCGCTCGCACCATACGCCCTCCATCGAATTGAGCAATCCGTAAAGTATCTTGGAGCCGAGGTGCGACATGCCTATCTCATATATCTCCGGAAAGCAAAAGGCAAAACGTATGTCTATATCCTTCTTATCCTTGACCACGGAGTTATATTCCCCGCCGGTATATCTTGCAGGCTTTCTCACCCTGTCCAAACATTTCAAAAGCTTTTCGTCCATAGCTCCTCCAAAAATCATTACTTCATTTATAATAACTTTTAAAAGGATTTCTGTAAAGCTTTTTTCTCGGAAGTTCTGCAAGTATTACGGCGGAGGCGGCAAATAGAGTTCCGTTTCCGCCCCTGCAAAGCCACAGTGCGAGTCCCGCTGCGGCAAGCGTAGCGCCGCAGCAAAGCGTGCATATGCGTTCCGCTTTTTCTGCCGTATCCGGACCGAAGCGCCGCGAGATCAGTGCGCTCAGTATCCTGCCTCCGTCAAGCGGCGGCGCCGGCAGCAAATTGAAAACCGCAAATATGGCATTGAAGCCGACGCCGTATACGGCGCTGAGCGAGCCCGGAGATAGAAGACATACCGACAGGAATAGCGCCGCGGCGTTGAACAGCGGCCCTGCTGCTGCGGCAAGCACATCGAACAGATATGACTTCTGCCGGGGACAGATATATTCTATTTTAGCGCCGCACAGTCCTATGTATATTTCCGTAACGCTGCATTTCCCCAGCTTCAGCACCGCAAGATGACCGCCTTCATGTATTATGGCGGCGGCAATCGCCGCCGCAAGAAAGCGCACGTCGTAAAAGGATGCTGAAAATACGGTGATCGCCAATGCCGGCAGACTGATTTTAATTTTATCCACGCTTATCCTCCGGACGCTGAAATATACGGCTCCGGGTCGAGGATCAGCCCGTTTCTTCTTAACTCAAAATGCAGGTGCGATCCGGTGGAATATCCGGTGCTCCCCGCTTCTCCAACCTTATCTCCCATAGACAGCTTTTCACCCTTTTTCACGCTTATCTTATTCAGATGGGCGTAAAAGCTCGTGTATCCGTCCGCGTGCTCCAGCCGGACGTAATTGCCGTATATTCTGCCATACCCCGTTTCGGAAACCTTTCCCGCTGCAAAGGCGCCTATCCTCTTGCCAATCGCGGCGCGCAGATCTACTCCGTAATGAAACGTGGTGTTTCCGCTGATCGGGTGTATTCGGTAGCCGAAATGCGAGGTCACCGCACCGTTTACCGGGATCGCGTATTCAAACGGCAGCGCATAGGCGCCTGTATCTACGATGTCCGGCGCCGGTATCTTAAACGGTTCATTGGGGGTATCGTCGTTCTCCTCGTCCCATGCGAGAGGATTTTGGCGAAAAGATATGCGCATCACCGGCAGCGGAGCCTCGGCGACTGCGCTTTGTGTCTCAAAAGCGTGACCGGAGCGTCCGGCTCCGGTCATGTCAGACAGTTTATCGTTTTCGATGATGGCTTCGACCGTTTCCGGCTCGTCAAGCGCCTCTGGCTCCTCGTCCTCCAGTCCCAGCACCTTTCTGCCGAATACGGTCAGTGCGCTTTCTCCCGTGCTGTTTTCTTCATCATTGCGGAGAAACGCTCGCCCGATGACCTCGACGGCGCCCTTGTAATCGGCGTCTTTTTCTATCAGAGAATTTATCCATTCTCTTGCTTCTACAGCCTGCGGCGTGTCGGAAAAACGCACGGCGCAGATCATGCAGACGATAAATATATATGCCGTGATGCGTATAACGGGAGGTCTTTTGTCCGAGGGCTTTTTTCTGTATCCGTAATGCCTCCTCGCATTTCGGGAATAGACCTGCCCGCCCATGTCACAGTATGATGCAGATCAGCCCGCCGCTGCCTTCGTTTATGATGCGCTGCAAAGTCTCCTGCAGCTTTGCACGGGCGTCGTCCGGCATTTTGTACAGCTTGTTGTTCAGCCCCTCGTTGACCAGCTCGCTGAGGGATTTGCCGAAAATATTGGTATCCCAAATTTTCTCCGGAGAATCGTTGAACTCGGACAGGAGGTATCTGATCAGATCCTCAGACTGCTTCTCTGAGCCTACGATCGGGCTGATTTCCGTTTCTATGTCGGCGCGTATCATATGTATGCTCGGCGCGCCCGCCTTCAGCTTTACGCCGAACTGACCTCCGTGCTTGACGATCTCCGGCGGTTCAAAGCGAAGCTCCTCTATGGAAGGCATGACGATGCCGTAACCCGTTTGCTTCACCTGCGCCAGCGCACCCTCCAGCCGTGCATAATCCTTCTTTATTCTTGCCATTTCGCAGAGCAGCGGCAGCAGATCGCCCTCGCTGCTTATGTCTATCCCTGAATTCTCTGTCAGGATATTGTAAAACAGCGTCTGCGGCACCTGGATATCTGTGGTTATCCTGCCATCCGCCAGATCTATCTCGGTTATCTCCGCCCGGTTTATATTGCCGTATTCCGCCACCGCGGCGATCTGAGTCTTGGCGTCGCGCATTTTGCTTATGCCGCATGCCGCCGAAAAAATGCGTTCGTAAAGCTCGTCTTTCAGTGTGTGACCCTCGGGCAGAGCCTCGATCCATTCAGGCAGTGTAAAGCAAAACTCCTTTGCAGGAAATTCATACAGCACGCTTGACAAAATCGCCTCAATATCCGCGCTTTTCAGATGCATGCAGTTGGCGGCGGTGCAGGACACTCCGTATTTTTTCTCCAGCTCCGCCCGCAGCTCCTGCGCCTCCGGCGCATACGGATCGGTGCAGTTGAGAAGGATCGTAAAGGGCTTGTCGATGTCCTTCAGCTCCTTTATTATCCGTTCCTCTGCGGCGGCATAATCCGTGCGCTCTATCTCCCCTATGCTGCCGTCCGTTGTAACGACGATGCCGATGGTGGAATGCTCGCAGATGACCTTTCTGGTGCCTATTTCCGCAGCCTCTGCAAGCGGTATTTCCCTGTCAAACCAAGGGGTCGTCACCATTCTCGGAGCGTCTCCCTCAAACTGTCCGAGAGCACCCTTTACCATATAGCCGACGCAGTCGATAAGCCTCATATTGCAGCTTATTTTATCATCGACCATGATTTTTATGGCGTCCTCAGGCACAAACTTAGGCTCCGCCGTCATGATTGTCTTTCCGGAGCCGCTCTGCGGCAGTTCGTCCTTTGCCCTCTCCTTTACATACACATCGTCTATGTTCGGGAGTATCATTTCCTCCATAAAGGTTTTTATAAACGTTGATTTGCCGGTGCGGACAGGTCCGACCACGCCTATGTAAATATCCCCCTTGGTGCGCGCCGCCATGGATCTGTATATATTGCTTTCCATAAACATTCCTCCCTTTTATTGAGATATCGGAATCATTATCAGCTTGCCCCTGCTGCCGCTGTCCGCGGCATTAATCAGCTTGTTTGCCGATTCTATGGATGCTGAAGTGGTCCCGTACTGCTTTGCGATCTCCCAAATATCCGTATCCTCATCCATCGAACGCAGTATCAGCGTACCTCTTTTGGCTTTCTTGCGCTTCCTGTCGGTGCATACGGTATATCCGCAGATTTGGCTGTCGTTGCCTTTCACGCATATATTCTGCCGGAACACTGCCTGAAATCGCACCTCGATCTCTCCGGAATCGGTGACCTCTACCCGGATGTCCTCGGCGCTCAGCCCAAAGCCTCCGCGTCGGTTTTTGTCCCCCGGCGTTTCAGCCTCGCCCTTCACACATACGGAATATATCCTACCGGCGGTGCTTTCATAAAACACGGTAAAATAGAACCTGCCGTAAAGGGTGTTCTTCACCGGCTTGCCCTGACAGGCATAGCGCCAGCCGCATATTTTCAGCGCCGGATATTCGGGATCGCATTTTATCTGCACCGGTACCTCGCGCACAGAAAGCTTTGCCGCGGACATGCCGGTTTCTCTTTCGCTTATCTCCATCTCATAGATCGTGCTGTATATATCCCGCATGATATCTATATCGGCGCTTCTTTCGGCAACGATCTTTGTATCCGCGCTCATGTCGCAGCTTATGAACAGCTCGTTTTCCGCTTTGGCGCCAAGACGGCAGAGCAGCTTGGAAACACTGTATTCCACCCTTATCTCATCCTCTGTCATCACGCCGTCGCATTCTATTATCTGCGAAAACGGCAGCATATATGAGGCGGTCTTTACGGCAGAGCCGACAGCGGACATCAGCATCAGCTTCAGCTCGGCGGCGCCGCGCAGCATGATTTTATTTGCCAGCGCCTTTACATCTTCCGTGTGCCATGATATTTCCGCGTTTACTATGCTGTCATCGGCGGATATCTCGCCTTTCGATGCGCGGATATCTTCAGACAGCACCAGTCTTTTCTGCGCCAGAGCGTTGATATAGGTATAGCGTTCCGGACGCACAAGGGTCTGTATGCCGTCCTCAGCATCGCGCACGCCGTTTATCAGCTCTGTTTTTTGTCTTTGGTAAAGCTTTACGGAGGCGGAAGTGAGAACTTTCAGCGCGACCTTGCGCGAGTTTACCAGCGCCGCTCCGGCCGACATGACCTTTATATCGGCAAATATCTCGTCATTTTCGCTGCAACCCGGCGCGCTGTATGAATACTTGCAGGCGAGTTGTCCTTTCATTGAGTACGGTTTTTCATCAATATCCGAGCGATAGAATATCTCGGTCTCTATCATGCCGGACACAGATACCGTTTCACCGCTCACGGACTTTTCCGCAGAGATTAGATATGCATTCACATGCGTTATCTCCAATATATCCGGATTTATGTCCGGAACGATGTTCTCCTGCACCTCGGTGTATTCCTCGGAAAAATTATAGATTTCCTTGTATTGATCCAGTGCAGTTTTTAAAAGCTCCACTATATGATCCTTCCTTTCGGCATGTATTTCTTGCTACATTCTATTTGAGTCCCGAAGCTTTTATGCCAAAAAGAAAAAGCCCCCGCCGCATAAAAGCAGGAGCCTTGGCACGTATCCGTTCAACGCTGTCTGAATATTCCCCGTATAAAGCCGGAGACAAAACGCGGAGCCTTGAATACATACACTTTCATATTTTATCACCCTCCTGAGTCATGTTATTCATGCAAACTCAAAAAGGTTACGGAAAAACTGCGTCAATTCTGCCATGATTTTATCAAGGCAAGCTCTCCGTACAGCTTCGCATAGCTTTCATAGCGCGAAGCCGATATCTGTCCGCTGCGCATAGCTTCCGTCACCGCGCAGCCCGGTTCTTTGAGATGCACGCAGTCAGAAAAGCGGCAGCTCCCCGCAAACGGCTCGATCTCCGGAAAAAAATACTGGAGCTGCAGCTTATCTATATCGCACATCTTCGTGATATCGAAAGACGAAAAACCCGGCGTATCCGCGGCAAATCCTCCATTTTCAAGAGAAAAAAGCTCAACGTGCCGCGTCGTATGCCTTCCGCGCTCGATCTTTTCACTGATATCTCCGACAGTAAGTGAAAAGGAGTTGTCTATGCGGTTGAGCAGGCTTGATTTGCCAATGCCTGAGTTGCCCGCAAAGGCAGAGGTCTTGTTCCGCATCAGCTCCCTGACCTCTTCCACGCCCTCACCTGAGACAGAGCTGGCGCGCACCAGCTTTATGCCGGAGCCTGCATAAGCGCCGTACAGTTCCTCGCTGCGGTGCAGATCGCATTTCATCAGGACTACCACCGGTTCTATCCGGTTGTAAAACGAGATGACCGTGAGTTTGTCTATCAAATACGGATCCGTGACCGGAGGAGCCTGAGAAGCCAGTATGAACAGCCGATCGAGATTTGCAATAGCCGGACGCAGCAAAAAATTGCTGCGCGGCAGTATCTCCGTAATATACCCCTCCTCGCCGGACATCTCAAAGGTCACGAGATCGCCGGCGGCAGGGACAAACTCTCCGAGTCTCAGCCGCCCGCTGGCATTGCACTTATACACGGCGCCGGAGCGATCCTCCGCGACATGATACCAGCCGCCGACGCCCTTCAGTATCGTACCTCGCTTTATCTCAACCATTAAAACTCGACCGTTTCATTATAAATTACCTCTCCGTTTTGAGTGATATTTATGGTAGCATAGCCTTCATACGCCACCAGCGGAACGGTGATGCTCTTTTCCGACGCGCTGTGCCTGCCTTCATATTCCAGCTTTCCGTTTACCGTGATAACCACCGTTATCTCCTCTGCATCTATCAGGCTTATCGTGTATTCACGTCTTCTCTTCAGTTCGCTGTCTGGATAGGGGTCATATGACGTACCTCTGCCCATGGGAGGCGTGACCGGTGTGTCTCCTCCCGGCTGCTCGTCGCCTCCGGGCTGCGGGGGTTCCTCTATCTTTGGTTCGTTGCGGCTTATATTGATATCAACGATAGTGCCCTCGTAAACCGTAGATCTCGCCGGTATCGTCTGAAATATCACCTCTCCGTCCGGCTTATCGCTGTCAACGCGCGTCACCGAACCGCAGACAAGCTTGGCGGCAGTCAGCGCCGCGCGCGCATCCGCTTCCGTCTTTCCGAGCAAATTCGGCACGCTGACCTGTTCGAGCTTTGCGCCGAGGCTGACGACGATGACCACCACATCGCCGGAGCTGAGCGCAGCATCCGCAGCAGGCTGTGTCCTGATTATGCGATCCTTTGCGTATTCGTCGGAGTTCTCCTCCTGTTTTATCACCGTAAGCCCTTTTTTGCTCAGGTCTGCCTCTGCAAGACGGTATTCCATGTCCACATAGTTTTCCAGCTTGATGACTCGCTGCCCGCGGCTCACGGTGACGCTGATGGCGTCGCCCTTTGATATACGGCGTCCCTCCTCAGGCTCCTGTGCTATGATCGTTCCCGCGTCCGCATCGTTGTATATGCTTTCCTTCTGAACGATGGTGAAATCGGCATATGCCTGATCGTTGGCGACCTCGGTATATACAAGCCCGACCAGCCTCGGCGACAGCAGCGCATCTGATTCATTGTTTCCGAAGGGATTTATAACTTTGATTATAAAGAATATCGCGCCGCCGAAAAAGATCGCGCATGCGAGTATGCTGAACAGCAGAGATGCGGGAAAGCCGCTCGTTTTTTTGCGCTTTGCAGCAGGTCTGCTACGCTCCGAGGCCGGCATGCGCCTATCTTCCTTGTCCTCCGGCGGCGGCACCTCTCCGGTATTTTGGAGCACTCTGGTGGCGTCGATCTCGTCCGCATCGCCATGCGGAGCCGGCAGCACGTCCGTATCTATCTTGATATTGTACTCCGGATCGTTTTTGAAATTTTCAAGATCGCTCAAAAGCTGGGTAGCATTGGCATATCGCTTGGTAAGCGAGGGGTTCATCGCCTTCATGGTTATTGCCTCGAGAGTTTCCGGAATACCGCTGACATAATCCGAAGGCGGCAGCGCGATGGAATTGATATGCTGCAGCGCGACCGATACCGGACTGTCTCCCTCAAACGGAAGCCTGCCCGTCAGCATTTCATAAATGACCACGCCGAGAGAATATATGTCCGTGCGGTTGTCCACATGGCTGCCCTTTGCCTGCTCCGGAGAAACATAATGCACGGAGCCGATGGCTTCTCCGTTTTTATATGTGCTTTGGTTGGACATGTGGTGGGCAATGCCGAAATCTGCGACCTTAACGGTGCCGTCGTGCAGAAGCATGATATTCTGCGGCTTGATATCGCGGTGGATTATCCCACGGCTGTGCGCATGCTCAAGCGCCTTGGCGATCTGCACGGAGAAAAACGTCACCTGCTTCCACGGCAGCGGACTATGAACGCTGAGGTAATCCTTCAGCGTTATGCCGTCGATCAGCTCCATCACTATATATTCAAAGCCGTCCGTGCTGGATACGTCGTACACCGATACGATATTCGGATGGGACAGCATGGCGACCGCCTGTGATTCGTCGTGAAACTGACGGCGAAAATCCTCATCGGCGGCATACTCCTCCTTCAGCACCTTCAGCGCCACATAACGGTTCAGGCGGTGGCATTTTGCCTTATAGACGATCGCCATCCCGCCGATTCCGATCACCTCTATTATCTCATACCGGTTATCCAGTATTTTTCCAATCAATTTATCCATGAAAGCTTCTCCTTAAAACGATACCAGAATAACGGTTATATTGTCGTGACCTCCGCGCGAGTTTGCGATCCTGATAAGCTCCTCGCACGCCTTCTCCGGGTGTCCGGAGCCGCATATCTCATAATGCAGCTCCGGCACGCTCACCTCATTCGTCAGCCCGTCGCTGCAAAGCAGCACATAGCTTCCCGGCTTCGGTGATATTTTAAAAATATCGCTTTTCACAGAGGCGTCTACGCCTATCGATCGAGTGATGATGTTGCGTTTGGGATAACGCTGCGCCTGATATTCGTTGAGCTCTCCGCGGGCAAGCATTTCGTTCACCAGCGAATGGTCGGTTGTGATCTGACGTATCTCGTCTCCTTCTATATAATACGCCCGGCTGTCGCCCACATTGCCGAAAACCGCAGTATTTTTATGCGTAAGCATCGCCACGAGCGTAGTACCCATGCCGGCGTAGTCTTCGTTTTCGTTCGCCATGGTGAAGACGCTCCGATTTGCATGCTCTATAGCGGCGGACATTACCGCCTCCGCGCCCTCTGTCATGAGATCTGCATCTTCGCAGTATGCTGCAAACGCCTCTATCGCCGTCTTGCTGGCGATCTCGCCGGCGCTGGCTCCGCCCATTCCGTCGCACACCGCAAACAGACCCGCGGTTTCATCAAAACGGATCATATATGCATCCTCATTATGTTCTCTTGCAATTCCTGTGTCGCTGAGTCCCCAAGCCTTCAACTTTTACACCTCCGTATGCGAGTTTTGCCGTCTTAGCTGTCCGCATGAAGCGGATATGTCTCTGCCGAGACTGCGCCTTACCGTTGCCGTCAGTCCTCTTTCTTCAAGCGTTCGCTGAAAGCGGTATATCGCGTTTTTTCCGGACGGAAGCAGCGGACTGCCTTCGACTTTATTCAACGGGATAAGATTTACATGGCACGGCAGCCCCTTCAGCAGCTCTGCAAGCTTCTGCGCGCAGGATACCGTATCATTGAAGCCCTGTATCATCGAATATTCAAACGATATGCGTCTTGAAGTCTTTTCAAAATAATATCTGCATGCCTCAATGAGCCTGCGAATATCGTATGTCCGATTTACCGGCATTATCTGCCCGCGCAGCTCGTTCGTCGGCGCGTGCAGCGATATGGAAAGGGTAAGCTGGAGCTTCAGCTCTGCAAGCTCATATATGCGCGGAATAATCCCGCAGGTAGAAAGCGAGATATGACGCATGCCGATGTTGACGCCGCCGGAAGCATTCACAAGCTCCAGAAATCTTAGGACATTTTCGTAATTGTCAAGCGGCTCGCCGGTGCCCATAAGCACGATGTTGGATATTTTTGTTCCGCTGTCCGCCTGAGAAAACAGCACCTGATCCAATATTTCAGCCGGCGACAGATCACGGCTCCGCGCCGGATCGTAAGAGGCGCAGAACACACAGCCCATGCGGCAGCCTGCCTGTGTGGATATGCAAATGCTGTATCCGTGCTCGTATTTCATCAGCACGCTTTCTATACTGTTTCCATCCGCCAGTCCGTACAGATATTTCACTGTGCCGTCGGATGACACCTGCTTGCGCAGTATCTCCGGCGCCGTGATCAAATATGACTCCGAAAGCTGCTCCCGCAGAGAACGCGGCAGGTCGCTCATCTCGCCAAAGCTGCGCACGCCGAGATGCAGCCACTTGAATATCTGCCCGGCACGGTATCGCGGCTGTCCCAATGACAGCATCTCCGCTTCCAGCTCAGCCGGCAGCAGTGATTTTATACATTTCTTTTCACTCATACGATCTCACCGCTGTTTTCTGTGCAGTTTTGCGATAAAAAAGCCGTCTGTTCCGTGCAGATGCGGATACAGCGTTATCATGCCCGAAACGTCACCAATCCCCGGCAGCGTGAACGCTTCTGCCTCAAAATCGGGACTTGCAGCCAAAAAGCGTTCTATGATATCCTCGTTCTCCTCTTTAAGCACCGTGCATGTGGAATACACTATATGCCCGCCGCTTTTCAAATATCTCGATACGTTTGCAAGTATATTGTACTGAAGCTGCGGCAGCGCCGCGATATCAGCCTCGCTTTTAAAGCGTATATCCGGCTTTTTGCGAATGATCCCAAGTCCCGAGCATGGCACATCGCACATAATAAAATCAAACGCTCCATCCAAGCCGGGATCGTGCTCCGCCGCGTCCTTCTTTGCCGCATCCATTATGTAAACGCCGTATTTTTCAGCGTTTTTCATCAGTTCTTCTACTTTACTGTCATAAATATCACACGAAAGCAAATTGCCTTTACACCTCATGAGCTGTGCCATCATCAGACTTTTGCCTCCTGGCGCGGCGCAGGCGTCAAGCGCCTGCGCTCCCGGCTGGGGAGCCAACGCATGCACTGCAAGCTGTCCGGCAATATCCTGTATATAAAGCTTACCCTCCTTGAAAGCGCAGGATGAAATGACGCCCCTGAGACTATCGAAAACTACGGCGTCATCGACAAAAGGATGTGCCGACACGGATATGTTTTCTTCTTCAAGCTCACGCAGCAGCGTGTCTCGGTCGCTTTTCAGCGTGTTTACTCTGGCTGCCGCCGTCGCATGCGCGTTGTTTGCGGCAAGCAGCTTTTCGCAGCCGTTCGCCCCCAACGCTCCGATCATTTTTCGCACAAACCACAGCGGATGGCTGTATTTTACGGAAAAATAATCCGCAAGGTCTTTCCTCTCCGGCTCCGGCAGCGCCGATTTCTGCTCTGCTATTCGCCGCAGCACGGCGTTTGCATAGGCGGCGGCGCGCGGGTTCGCCTTCTTTTTCACCAGCTTTACAGCTTCGTTCACCGCGGCGCTGTCCGGCACCCTCTGCAGAAAAACGATCTGATACACAGCCGTCCGCAATATATCCAGCACCTGAGGCATGAGCTTTTTCAGCCGTATGGCGCTGAATGAGGATATATAAAAATCAATAAGCGCAAGGTTCTGCAACGTGCCGTAAGTGATTTCCGACGCCAGCGCCGCATCCTCGCGCGGCATATCCGCCGCTGCATTTTTCAGATACAGATCCGGCCATGCTCCGTTTTGTCTGAAGCCCGCCAGCGCCTGATATGCCGCTTCTCTTGCCGTCATATCAGTCTCTCCGGCGTCCGCCGCCGAATATCAGCAGCAGCCTAAGAAGCTGTGCGACGGAGACCGCCAATGCCGCCAGATATGTCATAGCCGCCGCCGAAAGGGTCTTTCTTGCGCCCGGCAGCTCTGACTCGTCCAATATGCCGCACTGCTCCAGCGCGGCAAGCGCCCTCGACGACGCATTGTATTCCACCGGCAGCGTCACGATTTGAAACACCACGGCGGCGATAAAGAAGATTATGCCGAGCAGAAACAACGTCTCGCTCGTCAGCACCATGCCGATGAGCAGAAGCGGCCATGCCAGAGTAGAGCCGAGCTGAGAGACCGGGATTATCGCATTTCTGACCTTGACTGGGTAGTATCCCGCATCATACTGAGCGGCATGTCCCGCCTCATGCGCCGCGACGCCGACCGCCGCTACCGAAGATGAAGCGTATACGTCGTCGGACAGCCTGATCACCTTGCTTCTTGGATCATAATGATCCGTAAGGCTTCCGCCGATTCGCTCTATCCGCACGTCATAAACGTCGTTTGCCCGCAGTACCGCCTCTGCGGCCTGCGCGCCGGTTATGCGGCGCGATGTCTCCTGCGTCGAGTATTTGTTAAATTTGGTGTTCACCTTTGCCTGTGCAGCCAGGGCAAAGATCATTGCCGGGATTATCAAAATAAGATAATAAATATCCAAGCGAATATATCTCCTTTTATCATTCGAGTATTTTACCGAGCATATCTCCATGACCTCGGAAATATGCGTCGGCGGGCATGCGCTTTCCCCCTGCCGCCTGTATCTCTCTTACAGCAAAAGTACCGCGTCGGCAGGCGATCACCGCGCCCTCTCTGCCGCAGCTAATTATCCTGCCGGCTTCGTTTTGGGAGTCGT
>JAFTDT010000056.1 GCA_017453985.1 Clostridia bacterium | reverse complement strand
TTCTTCGATGCACCCTACGCTGGAGGACGGAAATCAGGTCGTCATGCGCATTATCGGTTATAACGTGCCGGAGCGCGGCGATATAATCGTCGTAATGCCGGAGGGCGAAGGGCAGGGACCGCTGATAAAGCGCGTCATTGCCGTCGAAAACGATGTTATAAGCATCGACGACGTCACCGGAAATGTCTCCGTCAACGGGGAGGTGCTTTTCGAGCCGTATATATCGGAGATGATACGCTCTGGAAATACGGGCGGGCACAACTATCCGTATACAATTCCCAAGGGGCATGTTTTCGTCATGGGAGATAACCGCAACAACAGTACCGACAGCCGCAACATAGAAAGAACCGGCGGCGCGATACCGTATGAAAATATCATCGGCAAGGTGCTGTTCCGTTTGTGGCCGATCAATAAAATAGGTACGCTCTCATGAGCATCAACTGGTATCCCGGGCATATGGCGAAGTCCCGCAGACTGATGCTCGAAGACCTGAAGAATATCGACCTCGTTTGCGAGATAACCGACGCGCGCATTCCAAAAAGCTCAAGAAACCCGGATCTTGTCGAGCTGTCCGCCGGCAAGCGCAGGATCATTGTACTCAACCGTGCGGATCAGGCGGATCCCGCAGCAACTGCAAGATGGCTTGAGTTTTACCGAGCACAGGGCAGCATAGTCATGCAGACGAACAGCCAGCAGGGCGGGTTTTTGCCGCAGTTTCGGGAAACCGTCTTTTCTGCGTGCAGTGATCTGATAGAAAAGCACAGCCTCAAGGGACAGACGGGCAAAAATATCCGCATAATGATAGTCGGGATCCCCAACGTGGGAAAATCTTCATTCATAAACAGGCTTTTGGGCAAGAAAGCTGCGATTGCCGCCGATAAACCGGGCGTAACGCGCGGCAAGCAGTGGTTTTCCGTACCGGGAGCATTTGACTTTATGGATATGCCGGGCATGCTCTGGCCTAAGATAGAGGATGAAGCAGTTGGATATGCGCTTGCCTTTGTCGGTACTATCAAGGACGAGATACTTGATCCGGAGGATTTGGCGTGCAGGCTCATATCCGTGCTTGGCAGGCACTATCCGGACGTTATTACTGCCCGATACGGCGTGGATATCCGCGAGGACGAGCTGCCGTTCGATACGCTGGAGAAGATGGCGCGGGCACGCGGATTTCTTTTAGCGCGCGGTGAGCTCGATACGCTGCGCATGTCCAAGATATTTTTGAATGAATTTCGCGGCGGCAAGCTCGGCCGTCTGACGCTGGAGTATCCGCATGAAGAATGACGCCGATCTCTATATTATGGAAAGAGAGCTTCTGCAGAAGGGCTATTCGCTGATCTGCGGGATCGACGAGGCGGGATGCGGCCCGCTTGCAGGTCCGGTATACGCCGCTGCGGTGATCCTTGATCCGGGAAATGCCCTAGAAGGTCTTAACGACTCAAAAAAGCTCAGCGAAAAAAAGCGTGAGGAGCTTTTTGAGCAGATACGGGAAAAAGCTCTTGCATGGAGCGTGGCTTCGGCAAGCGAAGGGGAGATAGACGAGATCAATATCCTGCAGGCGCGGCTGCTTGCCATGAGAAGGGCTGTTTCCGACCTGAAGCTTGCCCCGGAGCTTGCGCTGGTGGATGGCAACCGCGACCCGTCGCTCGGAATAGAAACGCTCTGCATCGTGCGCGGAGATTCCAAAAGCGCGTCTATCGCCGCCGCGTCGGTATTGGCAAAGGTGTCCCGAGACAGATATATGCAGGAGCTTGCAAGTAAATATCCTGAGTATCTGTTCGAGGTGCATAAGGGATATCCGACAAAAATGCATATAGAAAAGATTTTGCAGCACGGAGAATGTCCGGCTCACCGAAAAAGCTTTTTAAAAAAGATATACGCAAGGGAGAAGCATGAAGACGTTGATCGCAGGTCGTGAGGGCGAGGCCGCCGCGGCAAGATATCTCAGGAAAAAGGGATACAAGGTGATATCTGCCGGATATCGCAGCAGATACGGAGAGATCGACATTATAGCCGAGGACGGCGACACGGTCGTATTCGTGGAGGTAAAGCTGCGGAAAAACGATGTGTTTGCCCATGCCTTTGAAGCGGTTACTGCCCGCAAGATGGAAAAAATACGGCTTACAGCCTCTCAGTGGCTGGCGGAAAATGACCGTACAAGCCCTGCGCGTTTTGATATCATAGAGATATATACCGATTACGGGACTGTAAATCATATCGAAAACGCCTTTACATAGCGAGGTGATCTATGGCTTTATATGTGATCGGAGACACGCATTTTTCCGAACTCGGCAACAAGCCGATGGACGTTTTTGAGGGAAAGTGGACAAATTACAGGGAAAAGCTGATAAACGGCTTTCTTTCTACCATGGGCGATGCGGACATTCTGGTGCTGTGCGGCGATTTCTCATGGGGCATGAATCTGAGCGAGGCGCTCCCGGATTTCAGGCTGCTGGCATCCTTTCCGGGAAGAAAGATTTTGCTGAAGGGCAACCACGATTATTGGTGGACGACTCTTTCCAAAATGCGGAGCTTTCTTGCGGATAATTCCATAAGCAATATAGATTTTCTTCATAATAACTGCTATTTTTATGAGGATATGATTCTTTGCGGCAGCAGAGGCTGGCATAACGAGGACTGCGACCAAAAAATATTCAATCGCGAACTTATCAGGCTGGAGGCGTCGCTCAAGGCGGCGGAAGCAGACCGGCAGGGAAGGGAGATCGTATGCTTTCTTCATTATCCGCCCTTTGACAAGGCGGCGGGCGCGAGTCCCTTTACCGAGCTGATACGCGCATACGGCGTGAAACGCTGTTTTTACGGACATCTGCACGGGCACAGCATCAAAAATGCCTTTTGCGGAGAACTGGACGGCGTGTATTACAGCCTGATTTCGGCGGATGCAATAGGCTTCAGGCCTGTTTTGATATAATACAATAAATAACTCTAAGGAGGACATACTGGTGAAGCTGGTAGGTACAGAAAAGAAAGAGAAAAATCAAGTGGAGCTTTCCATCGTCGTGGAAAAGGATGAGTTTGAGGCTGCGTGTGAAAAGGCTTACAGACGGAATGTCGGCAAGATCAATATTCAGGGCTTCCGCAAGGGCAAGGCGCCCAGAAAAATGATCGAAAAAATGTACGGCCCCGAGATATTTTATGAAGACGCCATGAATCTCTGCTATGCCGACGCTTATGAGGCTGCCGTAGACGAAGCCGGCATAGAGCCTGTCGATCGTCCCAATCTCACGGATTTCGATATAAAAGACGGCGAGTTTTCTTTTAAAGCGATAGTTACGGTAAAGCCGCTGATGACCGTAAAGAACTATACCGGTCTCGAGGCGGAGAAAGAGGAGGCGTCCGTCAGCGACAGCGAGATAGACGCCGAGCTTGAGCGCCTGCGCGAGAGGAACGCAAGGCTTGTGCCGGTGGACAGACCTGCCGCAGAGGGCGACACCGTCCTGATAGACTACAAGGGTATGCTGGGCGACAAGGCGTTTGACGGCGGCACGGCGGAGGGCTATAATCTTAAGCTTGGCTCCGGAACATTTATTCCCGGCTTTGAGGATCAGCTTATCGGCAAGAAGGCGGGCGAGGACTGCGACGTGAACGTGACATTCCCCGAGGATTACGGTGCGGCGGAGCTTGCCGGCAAGGCTGTCGTGTTCCACTGCAAGGTACACGAGGTCAAGGAAAGCCAGAAGCCGGAGCTTGACGATGAGTTTGCCAAGGATGTCTCCGAGTTTGATACACTGGATGAATATAAAGCGTCTTTGAAGGAGAAAATGCTTGAGAGCCGTCAAAAATCCGCAGATTCAAGCTTTGAGGACAAGCTGCTCGATCAGCTTGTCGACAGCATGGATGGTGAAATCCCCGAGGTCATGTTCGAGAACCAGATCGACCGCATAGTAGACGACTTCGGCTATCGTCTTGCCATGCAGGGCATGGATATGAACACTTACTTGCAGATGAACGGCATGGAAATGAACTCTTTCCGTGAGATATTCAAGGGACAGGCGGAGCGCCATGTGAAGACCAGGCTTGCGCTGGAGGCGGTCGCCGCGCAGGAGAAGCTTGCCGTTGCAGCGAATGAGCTGGAGGAGGAGTACAAAAAGCTTGCAGAGCAGAACAAGCTTGAGATCGAGCGAGTGAAGGAATTCCTGCCGGAAGCGGCGCTCAAAGCGGATCTGGCTGTGCAGAAGGCGATGGAGCTGGTCAAAAGCTCCGCCAAGGCGCTGAAGCCCAAGCCCGCCAAAAAGGCTGCGGTAAAGAAGCCGGCAGCCAAAACGGAAAAAAACAGAAAAAACGGAAAAAAAGACAAAGAGCGAAGGCGAGACGAAAAAGCCTGCGGCTAAGAAACCGGCAGCCAAGAAGCCCGCCGAAAAGAAAACGACAAAAAAAGACGCAGCTAAAGAGTAAAATATATTTGGCACACTAAATGGAAGGAGTGAGCTCGTATGCCGTATATTCCAATGGTGGTCGAACAGACCAATCGCGGAGAGCGTTCTTATGACATATTTTCGCGACTCCTGAACGACCGCATAATCATTCTGTCCGACGAGATAAACGATACGACCGCAAGTCTTGTCGTGGCGCAGCTTCTTTATCTGGAGGCTCAGGACCCGGATAAGGATATAAGCCTTTACATCAACAGCCCCGGCGGTTCGATCACTGCCGGCATGGCGATCTACGACACTATGCAGTATGTCAAGTGCGATGTTTCCACTATCTGCGTCGGCATGGCGGCGAGCATGGCGGCTGTGCTGCTGTGCGCGGGAGCAAAGGGAAAGCGTTTTGCGCTGCCCAACAGCGAGGTCATGATCCACCAGCCTCTGGGAGGCATGCAGGGACAGGCAAGCGACATAAAGATCCATGCAGAGCGTATCATACGCATGCGCAGCAATCTGAATATTATCCTGAGCGAGAGAAGCGGTCAGCCGCTTGATATCGTTGAGCGCGACACCGAGCGCGACAATTTCATGACCGCTGCGCAGGCGTGCGAATACGGCATCATAGACAAGGTAATCGAAAAGCAGTAACGAGGTACTTTGATGGCAAGTGACAAGAAAGACGTGCGCTGCAGCTTTTGCGGCAGGACTCACGACGAAGTAAAGCGGCTTATCGCCGGTCCCAATGTGTATATCTGCAACGAATGCGTGCAGATATGCGCGGATCTGATGCTCGACGAATATGACAGCAGGGAACAGACCGACGAGCGATTCAAGCTTTCCGGCAAGCTGCCCACTCCGAAGGAGCTCAAGGCTGCGCTTGACGAATACGTGATCGGTCAGGACAGGGCAAAGATCGCTCTGTGCGTTGCCGTATACAATCATTACAAGCGTATCATGAACCCGTCAAAAGATGATGTGGCTCTGCAAAAAAGCAATATCCTTATGATAGGGCCTACCGGCTGCGGAAAAACCTATCTGGCGCAGACCCTTTCGCAGATACTGAAGGTTCCGTTTGCCATAGCGGACGCCACCACTCTCACCGAAGCGGGATACGTAGGCGAGGATGTTGAAAACATCCTTCTCAAGCTGATACAGGCGGCGGATTATGACGTGGAGTCTGCGGAGCGCGGGATAATCTATATCGACGAGCTGGATAAGATCGCAAGAAAGAGCGAAAACCCGTCGCTCACCCGCGACGTGTCCGGCGAAGGCGTGCAGCAGGCGCTTTTGAAGATACTGGAGGGCACCGTGGCAAACGTTCCGCCGCAGGGAGGCCGCAAGCACCCGCAGCAGGAGTTTATTCAGATCAATACTGCAAATATTCTGTTCATATGCGGCGGTGCATTCAACGGACTGGAGAAGATAATCGAAAAGCGCACCGGTAAGCAGGGAATGGGTTTCGGCGCAAGCGTAAAATCAAAAAAGGAAAATCTCGGCAGCCAGATAATGCAGCTTGCCGAGCATCACGACATACTGAAGTTCGGTCTTATCCCTGAACTCGTCGGCAGACTTCCGGTGCTGGTTACGCTTGATTCTCTCAGCGAGGACGCGCTGGTCGCCATACTCTCCGAGCCGAAAAATGCGCTCACAAAGCAGTATAAGCTGCTCTTCGAGCTTGACGGCGTGGAGCTTGAGTTTGAGGAAGAGGCTCTTCGTGCCGTAGCGGATAAGACCATCGAGAGTGACACCGGTGCGCGCGGACTGCGCTCCGTCATAGAAGGCATCATGACCGATATCATGTTCCAGACGCCGTCCGATCCGACCATCAAAAAGGTAATAATAACAAAGGACTGTGTCGAAAACAAAGACGAACCGGTCGTAATACGGACCGAAGAATAAAAATACCCGGTTATTTTTGCGAAAAAAGACCGCTGCCGCACACAGCGGTCTTTCGCTTTAGCTTGAAAATAATGCCGAGCTATTGTATAATTGTTTATAGCTTGGGAGGTTATTATGGAAACTAATGTGACTAAAAACAACATGATTTACGATATACCGCTGCTGCCGCTCAGAGGCATCACGATTTTTCCGAATGTCCTTTTTCATTTTGACGTTGGGAGAGGCGTGTCCATAAATGCGGTCGAAAAGGCGATGGAAGGCAACCAGCGCATTTTTGCGGTGACGCAGAACACTCTCAGCGCCGATGTGCCTAAGAAAAAGGATCTGTATACCGTCGGCACTGTCTGCGTTGTCCGGCAGGTGCTGAAGCTTGCGGGTAACCATATCCGCGTGCTTGTGGAAGGGAAGTCGCTCGCCAGACTGGAGCGGATAGTGTCCTCCAGCCCGTACCTGTCCGCCAATGTATCCGTCATGCCTAAGAAAAAAATTCTCCGCCTGACAAAGCGTGATATCGCAATGATCAGAAACGCGAAGGAGCTTTTCATCAGATATGCTTCGCTCAGTCAGGGCTTTGACGCCGAGACAATAATCAGCGCGCTTGAGTTCTACGACGATCCGGCAGGACTGTCCGG
>JAFTDT010000055.1 GCA_017453985.1 Clostridia bacterium | reverse complement strand
GAATTCATGCGAATTGGCATTCCTTATACCTTCACGGCGGTGTTGACCGGATATCTGTACCTTTGGTTCATTTGGGCTTGAGGATACTGCGATTATTTCATATTTTTATGCCTATATTTTGCTGATTTGCATTCTGCGCCCTGCAAGCTTGCGGGGCGCTTTACGCATGCGCCGCACTGACAGGCTGAACGCCGCGGCGAATATGCTTCGCCGCGGCGTTCACAGGGGGGATTGCCATGTATATAGCCGCTTAGGCTTCGGGCAGTATCAGCGCGCACAGGAAATACGCCAGTATTCCCACGCCGCTGAGCGCGAGCGCGCCCCAGATGACACGCACCACGGTGGGGTCTATTTCGAGATAATCCGCAAAGCCGGAGCAAACCCCGCAGATCTTCTTATCGGCTCTGTTTTTGCAAAGTCTTTTCATTATAATATCCTCCTTATTCTATCCTGACTTTTCAGTTCAGCGTTTGTATATTTTGATGTCGCCGCTTATGGTGGAAATGTCGTAGACTCTTTCGCTGCCGTTGCGGTAGACGGCGGTGCCGCTGCGCTCGTTG
This sequence comes from Clostridia bacterium, assembly GCA_017453985.1. Taxonomy (GTDB): domain Bacteria; phylum Bacillota; class Clostridia; order Oscillospirales; family Butyricicoccaceae; genus RGIG3726. The sequence continues at coordinate 3,886 of JAFTDT010000055.1, read as the reverse complement.
AGCGAGGTCATCAGATTGAAGTCGCTGCGGAGGTCGCCGGACACGCGGTTGTAATTGATGGCAAAGCCGTCATTTTCGGGGATGAAGAGCTTGATATCGCCGGAGGTGCTCTTGGCGCGGAGCGCGCCGGGCATATCGTCAAAGCGCAGCGTGATATCTCCGCTGACGGTCTGCACGGCGGAGTCGGCATTCATGCCGAACAGCTCCGTGTCGCCGCTGGTCGAGGAAATCTCTATATGTCCCGTCTGTGCGCGGCAGGCGATATCTCCGCTTATCGTGGCGATATTCGAGCTTTCGCAGCTGACGTTCTCGCAGTCGATGTCGCCGCTGGAGCTTTTGAGCGCCAGCAGACGCACATCGGCGTTTTTCAGCTTGATATCGCCGCTCGTGCTCTGGAAGGAAAGCTCGGCAGCCTTCAGCTCACAGTCGGAGAGGATATCGCCGGAGGTTGTCTTGACGATGATCCGTTCCCACATGCGCTTGGGCAGAAAGAGCTGGAAGTCCGAGGCGATGAGTCCGTAGCCGAAGAAGACGACGCTCACGCCGCTGGCGCCCTGAGCTATCCGCAGCGTGCCGTCGGCGGAGGTCACAGAAGCCCGCTTGTCCTCGTCAAGAGCAGCGCTGGACAGCTCCACCAGATAGATGTTCTCGTCTTCGGAGATGCCGAGCATAAAGTCTCCCGAGCGCATATCGACCTCGATGGAGGAGATATCCGCGGAGGGTATCACATAGTCATAGCGGTTGTCAAGGCGTCCCTTGATATTGACGGAAAAATTGATGCTCTTGGCCGCGTTCTTGATGCTGTCGGCAACGCCGCTCATCATGTCCTTGAAGGTACCCTTGGCGTTTATTGCCGCTTCCACGGTGCCGGATGCCGCGCTCTTGAGGTCGCTCGCAACGCTGCGCATCGGTCCCTCAAGCTCCTTGGCGATCTCCTTGAGCCGCTGCTCAAAGCCGCCGAACGACGTGCCGTAGTCAAAGTCGGCGCTCTTGCCGGGGCTGCTGGCGTTGATAAAGGCGATTATCTCACCCACGTCGCCGATGCTGTTTATCACGGTGCCATAAGCCTCGTCCTCGCCGACGCCCTGGGCAATAAGGTCGTTGTATTTGTCGGTAAGCCCGCTCATAAGCTCGTCCATTATCTCATTCTTCGCGTCGCAGTCCTTGGCGGAGGCGAGCAGGCGGGTCAGATGGAGCCTAAGCTTTTCATTCATTTTCATCACTCCTTAAAATTTACTTTTCGATAAGCTTGTCGATGATAGACCGGACGCGGAGCCATTCGTTTTTGTTTTCGTCGAAGAGGCGGCGTCCTTCCTCGGTGACGGAGTAGTAGCGGCGTCTCGCGCCGGTGTCCTCGTCGCCCCAGTAGGAGCGGATAAGCCCGTTCTGCTCCAGCCGGCGGAAGGCGGTATACAGCGTCGCCTCCTTTGGCTCGTACGCGCCCTCGCTCTTGCTCTTGATAGCCTTGCTGATGTTGTAGCCGTAGCTGTCTCCGTCAAGGAGCTGCGCCAGAATGATCGTTTCGGTATGTCCTCTGATGATATCTGATGTGAGAGACATGATTTCACCTCCGTTCATGTGCTTATAATAACACGATATACCTCGGCTGTCAAGGTATTTTTTTAAATAAAATATTTTGTTGAACAACGGGCGGCTTTGCGGGGCTTGAATGTACAGGGAGGGAGACCCTCCCCGAAGGCTTTTGCAAAGCCTATCTGCAGCAGCGCGAGCAGCCGCAGCGCATGCTCCGGAGCGTCTCGGATATTTCCTCGAGCGCCGCCTCGATGCCGATGAGCGCATCCTCTTCGGTATAGCCGGGACCGTAATAGACGCTCATGGGGACGTCGATGTATCTGGAGCAGTCGCAGAGGCAGATCTCGCCTGAGCTGCGGCAGCATCTGTTTCTGCACAGCATATGGATCACCGCCCGTTGTTTGTTGCCTGCATTTTACAGGCACGTTATATTGTATGCGGCAGGCGTTGACCTTGACACGCCGCGCGTTTAAGGTTATACTAAAGAGACGCTTAAATTTGCAGAGAGTATTGTTTTTTTCGGGGAGACTTACCGAAAAATACTTGAAAGGTATTGCATGAACAAAAAGAAAAACTATAAATGGAGCATGCTGCTGCTGGCGGCGATAGCTCTGCTGACATATTATCTGCTGATGCGGGAATATTCCCTGCGGGACACGCTGGACGCCATCGGGCGCGCGGACGTGCGCATATTGCTCGCAGGGCTGCTGCTGCCGCTGATATATCTTTTGGGAGAGGCGGAAAGCATACGCAGAACGGTCACGACGCTCGGGTACAGGACGCGCTTTGGCGCCTGTATGAAATATTCGGTGATAGGGCACTATTATTCTTCGATAACGCCGTTTGCCACCGGCGGACAGCCGGTGCAGATGTATTATATGGACGCGGACGGCATACCCGTCGCGGTTTCCGGCATGACCTTTATGCTCATCGCGGTGATGTTCAAGGCAAATCTGCTTATCTTCGGGCTGCTGCTGGTGGCGCTCAAGGCGGAGCTGATATTCACGGGCATACCGTATTTCAACGTGCTGTTCGCCGTCGGGCTGGTGTTCAGCGTAGGCATGATGATATTGCTGCTGACGGCAATGTTTTCCAAGAGCCTTGTCTTCCGCATTGCGGAATGGGTCATCAATGTGGGGGCAAAGCTGCGGCTGATAAATGACCGCACAAAGACACACAATAAAATAAAGCGGCAGATAAAGGAGTACAACCGTGCGGCGCAGCATCTAAAAAGCAATCCAAAGCTGGCGCTGAAAATATTCCTGACGGTTATGGTGCAGCGGGCGGCGATGTTCAGCGTGGCGTTTGCCGTCTACAAGGCGCTTGGGCTGCAGGGGCTGTCATGGACGGATATTCTGGCGATACAGATGGCGACGGCGATAGCCTGCGATACGCTGCCGCTGCCAGGCGCAGTCGGCGCGGCGGAGGGCATATTCCTTTCGCTTTACGGCAGGGTATACGGCGACGAGCTGATAGCGCCGGCGCTGCTGCTGACGAGAGGCATAAATTATTATCTGCCGATGCTGCTCTGCGGGCTGCTGGCGGGATATTTCCATGTTGCTCATATAAAGAAAAACAACGCATAGGCACGCTTGCTGAAAAGGGGATATTGAGATGATAGGCTTTTATAATTATACGATACTGCTGACATATCTTTCCGTGGCGTCGGCGGTGTTCGGCATGACGGAGATAATCCACGGCAGACCGATAATAGCTGTGGTATGCCTGATGTTTTCCGGGCTTTGCGATATGTTCGACGGCACGGTGGCGCGCATGAGGCAGCGCACCGACGTCGAAAAGCGCTTCGGCATACAGATAGACTCGCTGGCGGACGTGATAGCCTTCGGCGTGCTGCCGGCGATGATAGGCTATTCCGCCGGGCTGAACCGCGGGATATTCATCGTGATACTGGTGGTATTCGTGCTGGCGGCGCTCACGCGGCTGGCGTATTTCAACGTGATGGAGGAGATAATACAGGACAAGGGCGAGCGCCGCACGGAGTACGAGGGTCTGCCCGTCACCACCGTGGCGCTGATAGTCCCCATGATATACGGCTTTAAGGACTATCTCGGCATGCGCTTTCCCATAGTATATGCCGCTGCGCTCATCTGCATATCGCTCGCCTTTCTGCTGAAGGTGAAGATAAAGAAGCTCAGCGCGTGGAGCGCGCTGATAATCATCGGCGTGGGGCTGATAGAGCTTATTTGGGTGCTGAAAAAATGAAGGCGGACGGATTTTTGCATTTTATGTACGGTACGGCGGCGGGGCGCTTTATTTTAAAGCCGGTCACGGCGCCGCTGCTGTCGAGAGCGGCGGGCAGCTTGCTGAGCAGCAGGCTTTCCGCCGTTTTTGT